>DWYY01000142.1 GCA_019118445.1 Candidatus Eisenbergiella merdipullorum
CATCCGCCCTGCCTGGCGGAGAGCAGCGACGGGCCAATCTGGAAATGCTCCTTTCCAAGGCGGAGAGCTTTGAAAAGACCAGCTATTTCGGCCTGTTCCACTTCATCCGCTATATGGAGCAGGTGGAAAAATATGACATTGATTATGGAGAAGCCAGCCTGCAGGATGAAAACGCGGACACGGTGCGCATCATGAGCATCCACCGCTCCAAGGGCCTGGAGTTTCCCGTCTGCTTCGTTTCCGGCCTGGGCAAACGGTTCAACATGCAGGATGCCGCAAAGCCCGTCATTGTGGATATGGATCTCGGAATCGGTCTGGACTATGTGGACAGCGCCCTGCGGGTGAAGCAGGGAACCCTGAAAAAAAACGTGATGGCCGGAAGGCTGCAGCGGGACAGCCTGGGAGAGGAGCTACGCGTGCTGTACGTGGCAATGACCCGGGCTCAGGAGAAGCTGATCCTCACCGGAGGCCTGAAGGCGGAACGGGCGGAGAAGCTGAAGGAGGAGATCGAAAAGGCGGCAGTGCAGAAGGCAACAGGGCAAAAGGCAACAGCGCCGGACAGAAACGGCAGAGCTCCTGGAGCAGGGCCTGATTCGGAGCGGCTGCTTCCCTTCTTCCGGCGGTCCGGCGCTTCCAGCTATCTGGACTGGCTTCTGCCCGCCTGGCAGCAGACCGGACAGAAGATAGAGCTGGTGGACGCTTCCCGGCTCCTTACAGGGCAGATGGAAAAGGAACAGAACCGGGAGAAGCAGCTTCAGGGGCTGAAACAGTTCCTGGAAACAGAACCGGTGGGAACAGAGGGAAAGGAGCCGCAGAGGGCGGAGCAGGAGCCGGGGAAAAAGGAATCAGAGGAAAAGGAACCGGCGGAAGCCGGGGTGCGCGGACAGAGATTGGAATCCGGCGAAGCGGATGCGGCGGAAATGGCGGCACGGGACGCGGCAGCCCGTCTTTCGGCACGCCTGAAGAGCGGATATCCTCACCGGAACCTGGAGCGGCTGTACACCAAGACCACCGTATCGGAACTGAAGAAGGCGGGGATGGAGGAAGCGGCCGAGGAGGCATACCACCTGTTTGAGGAGGAAGAGGTGATTCCCTATCTGCCCCGCTTTGTCAGGAGCGAAGACAAAATGGGCGGCGCGGCGAGAGGAAGCGCCTACCATAAGGCGCTGGAGCTGTTTCCCTTTGGAAGCTGGATGGCGCGAAAGGATGCCGGGAGAGATAGCTCCGAAGAGGGCGGCATGGAAGCCGCAGGGACGGGAAGAGGCGACACGGAAAAAGAAAACGTGGCGAGACACGGCAGCCCGGAAGCTGCCGAAAACGGTGCGGACCGGAAAGAGCTGGAAGCCCTGCTGGATGAAATGCGGGAGCAGGGAAGGCTGCTGCCGGAGTACCGGGAGGCGGTGAGCCCATGGAGGCTGGAGGCTTTTCTTAAAAGCTCTCTGGCGGCCCGGATGGGCCGGGCGGACGCGGCGGGCCTTCTGCATAAGGAACAGCCCTTTGTCCTCGGCATTCCCGCCTCGGAGCTGGGAGAAGCTTTCCCGGAGGACGAAACGGTGCTGATCCAGGGTATCATCGACATATATTTTGAAGAGGACGGCGAGCTGGTGGTAGCAGACTATAAAACCGACGCCGTGACACAGGCGGAGGAGCTGGTGAACCGATACCGCGTCCAGCTGGACTATTATGCCCGCGCGCTGGAACAGCTGACCCGGAAACGGGTGAAGGAGAAGATCATTTATTCCTTTGCGCTGCAGAGGGAGATTGTGCTGTAGGAAACCGGAGGATAAGTCTGTCAAACGGAGATTTTCTCGCGTATAACGCGTTTGACTGAAAAAAAGGTGCGGGGTATACTTAATCATGTGATTTGCAAAGCCTGCGGTTGATTTGAAAAAAGATAGAAAAATACTTGAATTAAAAAGGGCCGGACGGCTGCTTTTAATGTTTTCAGATGTCCGGCCTTTTTTTCATCCATGAAGAAAGCCGCAGACCGCGGCTTTCTCCGGATATTCATATATTTTTGAAAATCCGCCTCTTAATACCACCGGGTCATCGGCAGCTCGTTGTTCACGCCCTTGCTCCAGAGAATCTGGTGCAGGTCGATGATGCCGTTGTAGAAGGTGGCGGCGCAGGCGCACAGATACAGCTCCCACATGCGGACGAACTGTTCGTCGAACATTTTACGGACCTCGTCCTTGTGCGCCTGGAAGTTGGCGTTCCAGCAGCGCAGCGTGCGGTTGTAGTGACGGCGCATGCTTTCCACGTCCAGCGTGTAGAAGCGGTGGTCCGCCGCGGCGCTGATGATCTCACGCAGGGAAGGAACCATGCCGCCGGGGAAGATATACTTTTTGATCCAGGGATCGCCCGGATGCTCCCCCAACGCGCTGATGAAATGCAGCAAAAACAGCCCGCCGGGCTGCAGCACCTCGTCCGCGCAGGTCAGGAATTTATCATAGTTTTCCCGTCCCACATGCTCTACCATGCCCACGCTCACGATACGGTCAAATTTTTTGCCGAGCTGAGGCAGATCCCGATAGTCCATGCGCTTTACGCACAGCAGGTCAGAGAGCCCTTCCTTCTGAATACGTTCGTTGAATGCGGCCTCCTGCTCATGGCTCAGCGTGATGCCCGTGCCCTTTACGCCGTATTTCTTTGCGGCTTCGATGAGCAGGAATCCCCATCCGCAGCCGATGTCGAGAAGCTCCATGCCGGGCTTTAAGTACAGCTTCTTCAGGATGCGGTCCGTTTTATGGACCTGCGCGTCATACAGGGTATCATTCTCGTTCTCAAAATAGGCGCAGGAATAGCTCAGCGTTTCATCCAGCCACAGACGGTAGAAGTCATTGCCGATATCGTAATGGGAGGTAACCTCTTTTTCCTGGTTCTTCTTGGATCCGGAGGTAAAGATCAGCTTCTTCAGCTTGGAAGTATCCGTAGAAAAACGGTCCATCTGGCCCATGAAGTGGGACAGCGCTTCGTACAGATCGCCATCGATGGTCAGATCCCCTCTCATATAGGCTTCACCCAGAGCCAGGGAGGTGCTGGTCATCAGGTCTTTGATATCCAGCTCCTTATTGATGTTGACGGTGAAGGTGGGTTCTCCTTCGCCGATTTTGTACTGTGTTCCCTGGTAGTTTACCAGGAAAGGCGCCGCATCCAGCTTCCGCAGAAAATGAATGACGGCATTTTCTTCAAGTCCCATTTTGTGATGCTCCTTTCCCGAAAAAAATTTGGAATGTCCGTAAAAAATGACAATCCGGCCAACGCCATTATTTTACAGCGTTTGCCCTGCAAGGTCAATCAGAAAGAAACGGGTTCCGGGATGCGGGCCGGCCCGGATGCAGGCCGAACCCTTTTTCTTACGCGGCGGTCAGCAGATGACCGGCACTGGCCTGAACAGTAACGGCCCCGGCCCTTTGACAAAAGAAAAAAGCATGTTATGACTGCAAATGAGTTAGTTAATACTAACTGATGGATGACAAAAACCTGCACCGGATCATATTTTAAGATAGAATGGTCCAACTGTGCGGAAATACCGGTTTTGCAGAATGCCGGACGCCGGACCGCTTTAACGGTCCGGCCTGCGGGAAACGCCTTCCTGTGCCTCCCTTGCGTTTTTTGCCCGCATGGAGGCGGCTTCCTGAGGGGAAAGCTCCGGCTGGCCAAAGGGATAAAGGTCCTTATAGGCGGAAAGCTCCTCCTCCTTTCCCGTGCCGGCCGGTATCAGTCCCGTACAGTCATAGGCGGATGCGGCGCTGGTATAGTCCTGGTCTTCAGGAATATTGTAATCCTTGTCCTTCATTGCGTCAGTCTCCTTTTTTGGAAACAGTATGCTCCAAAATGGAGAGGTTTATACATCCCGCGCCGGACGGACAGCTTTTTACAGGAGCATTTTTTTGATTTCGGGAATGGATTTACCTTCCCTGCGCAGATGCCGGAGAAGGGAGATCCGTTCCAGAGAGGGTTCTCTCCGGTAGCGTCTGGTCAGGTTTTCCTCCGCCTGTTCAAAGGGCAGGAGCCCTTCCTCCGTATAAAATTTCAGGGTGCTGTAGCGGACATCGGTCAGGCGTACCAGTTCTCCGATGGTTACATATTCCGACTGCAGGATGGTTTCCATGCTTCTCTGTCTTGACATAGACGCCTCCAATCTTCCGGCCCGGATATCAGGTATAGACGGTCATGATGACTGAGGTCATGTCCAGCATTCCGTTGACATAGTCCAGCATTTCCTTTACCAGGGCTCCTTCCGGTCCTGTTACAATGACGTTCAGCCTTTCCTTCATTTCCTTTTGTTCATATCTGGAAAAATATTCCCGGATCACGCCGCTTTTTTCCAGAAGGATCACAAGGGCGGCGATGTCGTCCGTGACCTCTCCTTCCTCCAGAAGCTCGGAGCGGACCAGGTCGATAACCCGGTTGATGGCATCCCTGGTGGGGAGAAAACGTCCGACACATTCAAGCAGTCCCGCCTCCGCTGCCTGCGCAAACCCTTCTTCCGCCAGCGATTCTCCGATGGAAGCGATCAGGGCATTCAGCCGTTTCCCGGAGAAGGAATAGTGATAATCCTCCAGAATTTTTTCCATTTTCATGGGTTTTCCCTGATTGAGATAATCATAAAGCGGACGGAGAAACGCTTTCTCTTCGGGAAGTGGGCCGGTTATGGATACGCTTATTCCGAATCCGGTAAGAAGGTGTTTCGTTCCTCCTTCAATGCGGATGCAGCCGGAAAGCTGCAGCTCCAGCAGGCCGGATGCGAGCAGGCAGACGAGCCGGTCCACGTTGAAGCCGGAGAGCTTTCCCTTATCATTGACCGCGCAGATGAAATATTCCTGTGTGAGAGACAGATCCTTCATACATACCTCCTGTTCTGCCGCCGCAGGCGGCACTCCATTCATGAAAGAACGGCGAGAGCCGTTCTTTGGCAGGAACCGTGTTTCCTGCCGTCCTCCTGTTCTGCCGCCGCAGGCGGCACTCCATTCATAATGACTTATCACTTACTGCTTATTACTTACTACTTATGGTTTAATGATAACAGAAAAATGGATTCTGTCAAGAGCAATATGAATCTGTTTTTTGAAGAAAACCTTTCTCCGAAGACATTTTTTATTCCGGTTTTACACTCTGATAACATATCTGAAAGAATTTTACCCTTTAGCAATTTAAATTACTAAATCTTTACTTTCGGGATCAATTCTTACGCCAGTTTTTATATAGAAAAAACTCACACCTGATAGAAGCGGAAGGGAAAGGAGATTAAAATGGCCTGTGTAAAGAGCGGAGAGCCAGCCGACGGCGAACAGGCTTT
>DWYY01000143.1 GCA_019118445.1 Candidatus Eisenbergiella merdipullorum
TATTTTTCTGTACTGCCAGCAAATATTTATAATTTACCAGAGCATCCACCGCCAGATTTCCCGTTTGCGAGACTTCTTTCGTTGAACAACTTTTCAGTATTTCTCCAATATAGGCCTGGGCCTTTTTGGGATCGCTTTCCACCAGTTTCTGCAGATAAATCATATGATTTTTCAAATCATGACGTACCCGGCGGATCTCATCCATTGTGACTCTTCTCTCATCCATCTCTTTCATGCACAGTTTCAGCTGATAGACGTACTGCTCATTTTCATACTTCATGATTCTTTTATCATACATAAAACCATAAATGTGAAATGCCAGGATATTTATCACAAACAAAGCGGCCATCAAGACAAACGATGTACCATGCACAAGAAAGCTGTCGATCCGATTGCTTATGTCAAAGAACAGGATAACAAAAAAGATGTTCGCCAACGCCAGAACCGCAAGAATTATCGATGTTCGCTTTCTCCCGTTATCCGCCAACGGTTTTCTGACCGTCAGCTCCAGAAATTTCGTTATAAACCAGAAAATAATATTTGATACGGCTCCGTATAAACGGACAGACGGGTCGATGCTACCGCGCAGCCAGATAATTGCCAGTCCCAGAACATTTTCAACAGCGCCCATTAAAGAAAAAAACCATACCGGTGCCAGAACAAAAGTCTGCCATCTGTGAACATACAAAATGTAAAGCACCGTATAGATTCCCAGCACGTTGCCCAGAAAGTTCTGCCAAGTGTTTTGGGCGCAGACCATAACGGCCATCCGGTAAAAAAACAGAAGGATCCAGGTTGTCCACACGACCCATTTCTTATTTTCTCTTTTCTCAACAAAAGCGGAAAAAAATTCCTCTACGACAATTACATACAGAATTGACTGAATCACACCAGACATTTTTTATTCCACACTCCTTCAGGCATCCCCCAGCAGTTCCAGGTAACGGCTCAGGGCCCGGTCTTTATATTCCTTGCTGACCGGCAGCTTTTCTCCCGTGATCAGTTCCACTTCCTTTCCGTTCATGGAAAGAATGTGATAATAATTCACCAGATACGACCTCTGAATCCGTATAAAATAGCGGCTCATTTTCTCCATCTGCTCCTGTACCTGATTCAGTTTCCCGTAAAACCGGTATTCCCGGTCTTTCCCATGTATGTAAATCAGCCGCAGATTACTCTCGAAGTAAACAATCTCCCTCAGCGGCAGCTGATAGATCCGCTTTTCAAACCGGAAAGCAAACCGCTCGTTCTGGCTGCTGATTCTCTTATACGCCAGCAGGAAATACTCCCGGAAAATCTTTTCATCCAAAGGCTTGTCCAGAAACCGGAAGGGTTCCACCTCAAACAGCTGCCGGAAATAGCTGTCGTAGGCAGACACAAAAATCAGAATGGTATAGGGATCCTTTTCCCTGATTTTCCTGGCCACCGTGATTCCGTCCATATCCTTCATTTCGATATCCAGATAAATCAGGTCGTAGGCGCCCGTCTGCTGAATCTGCTCCCACAAACCGGCGCCGCCGAAAAATACATCCACCTCCATTTCAATTTTTTCTTCTTTCTCTATTTTCTGCAGCATACCGTCCATAACGCCGGTAACCGCCATATCATCGTCACAAATCGCAATCCTCATCCTGCATGCACCTTCCCCTCATATTCGGATGTGGTTTACCTGACCGGTTCAGACTTTTATTTTCTCTGCTACCGGTCGTACGGCCATAAAGCTATTCCCTGTAAAGGGGCATCTGCCTTGCCGTCATGAATATAGCAAAAATCTGAACAGTTACGATTTTACCATATTTCATGCCCCTTATAAATATTTTTCCTGGAAATTTGTCATTTTTTGATGTTTTATACTCATTTGTGCATAATCAGCTTTGGGTTTCGTATAATTATACAATCATATTTTGAGCCATTAATTACAAAAAGAAGGAAAACACCAGCCGCATGCTTTCCTTCTTTTCTCCGTCTCTCAGATGCTTCTGTGAAGCTTCTGCCTGATTTTTTCTGTATACTGCCAGTACTCCCCCCGCAGCCGTTCCCGGTAAGCGTCGCTGACCGGAAGGGTCTCTCCGTTTACCATCTCAACGGCGCTGCCGTCCAGCCAGTGGATATGCCAGTAATTGACAATATAGGATTTGTGAATCCGGAAAAACATACCGCCGGCGGCCCGAAGCCGCTCCTCCTCTTCGTCCAGCTTCCCGTAAAGGGAGTACTCTTCCAGCTCTGTCTTTATCACCAGTTTATGGTTTCTGGACTCCAGATAACAAATCCGCCGGTAGGGCACATGGTACGTTCTCCGGTTAAAATTAAACACATAGTATTTCCGTTCATCCGTCATCCGGCGGATGCTGCGCTCCAGCCAGTGGAGAAATTCCTGCCGTTCCACCGGTTTTTTCAGATAAACCGCCGGCATGATATCGAAAATCTCCTTGATCCTGGATTCATCCGCGGCCAGAACCAGAAATACGGTCTCCTCATCGGTTTCCCGTATGGTTTTTGCCAGCTGAATCCCGTCCGTATCCGCAAGCTCCGATTCCAGACAGATAATGTCATAGGACTCCTGCTCCATAATTTTCCGAACCAGCTGTGCGCCGCTTTTCATGGTATCGATATGAATCTGCACATGCCCCCTGGCCCCGCGTTCCTCCAGAAAGTTTTCCAGACGGATCATGGTCTCCTCTTCCCTGTCGCAGATGGCCAGCCGGATATACCGCAGCCTGTTTTCCATTTTTCCATCAGCCTCCATCGTTCTGCATTTCACATACCGTTATTATAAGCAGAAATGAGGCTTGTGCCGGATTATTGTCAGGAATGGCCGCTTTTCTGTCATTTTTGGCAGCAGCCGTCAGTCATGCCGCTGGCCCGGATGATCGTATGTCTCGCAGAATCTCCCCGCCATGGCCGGAGGTTCTCCCTGAACATACAGATGCGCCGTATCTCCAAAGGCTGTCATCCGGAATGCGGCGATTCCTCTGCGCCGCTCCTCCGTCACGAAGGTGGTAATTCCCGTGGGCGCTTCGATGGTATTCTGCCAGAGTACCATCGGGGAAATTCCCAGAAGATGGCCCGCCAGCACACAGGTGAGCCCGAAATGACAGAAAAACACCAGTGTATCCTCATTGGGTTTCTTTACCTGGTAAAAATTCCCCTGCTGTTCATAACCGTGTTCTGCCAAAAGCCGGTCAAAATTTTCCGTCACCCACTGATACTCCTCCTGCACGCCTCCCTGCCGGAAAACTTCCGGCTCTGTCCACCGGTCTCTGTCATAAAAGCGCCCGTCCCTGGTCCAGTCCTGGGGCAGCCAATCCCAGGCAATGGATTTCTCATCCGGTGTATCCGGCCGCCGGATCCTGCAGGCAAACTCCCGCAGCCACTCACACTCCACAGCCTGCCGCCCCATCTTTTCCAGCGTAAAGGACGCCGTATCCTTCGCCCGGCCCAGAGGAGAAACGTAAAACTCTTTCACATCCATTTTGGAAATCCGCTCCGACAGATAACGAGCCTCCTTCCAGCCCTTCTCTGTCAGGGAATCTTTCTCATAATCCGGATCACCATGCCGGATCAGCAATAATTTCATAAATTGTGCAGCTCCTTTCTTTTCTTCCGTTCTTTTCCTGTATTCCAGCGCTCTTTTTTCTCACTGCGAACGTGCGCCTCCTGATCATACACTGTCAGTATCACATTCTTCACCTCCGCCCTGTGTTTCTTCAAAATCCAGCTCCCGCAGGCAGTTTTCCGCCTCCTTCTCACTCAACCGGAAGTGATTCTGTAAAATTTCCACAATTTTCTCAGAAGACATACCTTCTCCCTTATGGTATAAAACCACCTGCCTTAGCACTGACCTACTTCCCTTTTCCCAGCCTTCTCGCCGTCCTTTCTGTAATCCTTCCTGCCAACTCTCATTTTTCTCATTGCGAATGTGCGCTTCCTGATCGTACTCCGTCAGTATCACATCTTTCACCTCCGCTCTGTGTTTCTTCAAAAAATCCGCCAGGATTCCCTTCTTAATACTTTCTCGCACCGCCATATCCACCGCCTCTTCCAGGTTTCCCCGCATTTCCGTCAAACACCTCCTCACCAGATCCACAAACATGGCATATTCATACAGAATCCGGCAGTCCTCCATCAGTTTCTTATTATGCCCTACATTGATATTGATCACTGTGGCACGGCACTCCAGGCATGGCGCCTCCTCTCCACTCCGTTCATAAGCCTCCGACAGCGCAATCGTCTGGCGGTCCGGCTCCTGTTTCGTCCCGTTATAGAACACCAGGTAACGGGGCATGGGCAGCTTCACCCGCCTGCTTCCATAGATGTCCAGTCCCCGCGCGTTCACATACCCCTGGTAGATCTGCGACAGGTAAAACATTCCTCTCAGCGGCATATTGGGATTGAACGTACTCTGCGCCTCATACAGATTCATAAAACTGTCAATCAGAAACGACAGATCGTTTTTGATCCCCATGTAAATGGCATTTTCAATGGTGGTAAACTCCAGTTCCTCCGGATCCTGATAGGAGGTTCCGTTCACTGCGTTGTAAAGACTCAGCAGCGACGCCTTGTCACTGAACAGCATCCGGAACAGGCTGTCCTTATACTTCCGGTTCACGCCTCCTGCTTTTGCCCTTCTGTCTGGTCGGTTCTGTCTGTGTCTCTGCTTTCCTGCTGCTTTTTTCATATCCGGCTCCTTTCTCTGACGCGGAACGCTTCCGCGGTTCCAAACAGGAGCTCCCGGTATGCAAAAGCAGTGTATCCTTCCAGAAAAGTATACCAAAAATACCCCAGCCACACAACGCCCGGCATCTCCCATTTTCAGCATTTTTAACTATCACAGGGTAACTGTCCGGAGAACACCGGACAAATGATTTGAAATGTAAGGACAGTATAGCAGACTTCCCATCCATCAGCAAGAAAAATTTTACCCGGGTCATACAGAAACGCGGCAGCTTGGCCTTTTGCCTTCCTTGCCGCAGCCGTATGCACACAGGCCGCGATTTCCGCGGCCTGATGCCGGCAGCCCTTCTGTACAGCCCGGGTTTTTTATAAAAGTTTTTAAAGCACCGGAAAGTTCACGAAGCGTTCTTTCCGGTATATTTCCGGTATTACAGTTCTACCCGGATAGCGCCCTGCGGGCGGATATGCATTACATAAGCGGATCCCTCTCCCAGCGCCTTGTCGATGTATTCGGCGTATCCTGCCGTTTTATCTTTCGGAAGGAAGGCGGCGATAACACCGGCAAATCCGCCGCCGTGTACGCGGCAGACGCCGCAGCCGATTTTATCCAGATACAGTTTGGTGAGAGCCAGCGCCACCGTGATGGACTGCTCCTCAGGGGTCTCGTTGCAGTAGCAGTTCTGCAGCCATTTCCAGGAGGAATCTCCGGACTCGGTGACTTTCCGGAAGAAGGTGTCAAAATCCTTCTCTTCCAGCGCCTTCACCTGTGCGTCCACCCGTTTGTTCTCCTCAAAGAAATGGAACGCTCTCAGCACCGCCCGGTCACCGGCCGCCTTGCGGATGGCCTGAACATTTTCAATGACAGCGTC
>DWYY01000144.1 GCA_019118445.1 Candidatus Eisenbergiella merdipullorum
TCCAGAGGCTCGGTGGGCTCTTCTCTGGTGGCATATATGGCGGGAATTACGGAGGTAAATTCCCTGAGCCCTCACTATTATTGTATGAAATGCCATTACAGCGATTTTGACTCACCGGAGGTGAAGGCCTATTCGGGCCGTGCGGGCTGCGACATGCCGGATAAATACTGTCCGGTCTGCGGAGAGCTGTTAAAGAAGGATGGCTTTGATATTCCCTTTGAGACCTTCCTGGGCTTCAAGGGCGACAAGGAACCGGATATTGACCTGAATTTCTCAGGTGAATACCAGAGTAAGGCTCATAAATATACGGAGGTAATCTTCGGCGCCGGACAGACATTCCGCGCCGGAACCATCGCTACGCTGGCGGATAAGACCGCTTTCGGCTATGTGAAAAATTATTACGAGGAGCGCGGAAATAAAAAGCGCACCTGCGAGATCAACCGGATCGTCACGGGCTGCACGGGAATCCGCAGAAGCACAGGACAGCATCCGGGCGGTATCATCGTGCTGCCGCTGGGAGAGGAGATCAATTCCTTTACCCCGGTGCAGCATCCCGCGAACGATATGACCACGGATACGGTAACGACCCACTTCGATTACCATTCCATCGACCACAACCTGCTGAAGCTGGATATACTGGGACACGATGATCCTACCATGATCCGCATGCTCCAGGATCTGACCGGGCTGGATCCCACGAAGATTCCGCTGGACGACAAGCAGGTGATGTCCCTGTTCCAGAACACCTCGGCGCTCGGCATCACGCCGGACGACATCGACGGCTGGCCCCTCGGCAACCTCGGCGTGCCCGAGTTCGGAACCGAGTTCGCCATGCAGATGCTTCTGGACACAAAGCCCACCTCCTTTTCCGACCTCGTCCGCATCGCGGGCCTTGCCCACGGAACAGACGTGTGGCTGGGAAATGCCCAGACTTTGATTAAAGAAGGAAAGGCAACCATTTCCACTGCCATCTGCACCCGTGACGACATCATGATCTATCTGATCAGCATGGGAGTGGAGAGCAGCCTTGCCTTCACCATCATGGAGAGCGTCCGAAAGGGCAAGGGCCTGAAGCCGGAGATGGAGGAGGCCATGAAGGCTGCAAACGTTCCGGACTGGTACATCTGGTCCTGTAAAAAGATCAAATACATGTTCCCCAAGGCTCACGCGGCGGCCTACGTCATGATGGCCTGGAGGATCGCCTACTGCAAGGTGAATTATCCCCTCGCCTATTACGCGGCCTACTTCAGCATCCGCGCCTCGGCCTTTTCCTATGAGATCATGTGCCAGGGACGCCAGCATCTGGAGATGGTCATGGCGGATTACAAAAAACGCTCCGACAGCCTCTCCAAGAAGGAACAGGACACCGCGAAGGACATGAAGGTGGTACAGGAAATGTATGCCAGGGGCTATGAATTCGTGCCCATCGACATCTTCCAGGCCCAGTCCAGAAGCTTCCAGATCGTAGGAGACAAGATCATGCCCTCCTTAAACAGCATCGACGGCCTGGGTGAAAAAGCGGCGGATGCCATCGTGGAGGCCGCCAAGGACGGCCCCTTCCTTTCCAAGGACGATTTCCGCGACCGCACCAAGATATCCAAAACGGTGGTGGAGCTGATGGATTCCCTGCACCTTCTCGGAGACCTCCCCGAATCCAATCAGATCAGCCTGTTTGATTTCATGCTCGCGTGAAAAGGCATGATCCTGCGCCCGCCGTCCGTAGAAACAGACATCAGCACAAAGGAGAACAGAAGATGAAAAAGAATCCATGGATTGGCCTCGTCCCCCTGATCGACCCGGAAAAAGAGAGCCTGTGGATGCTCCCAGGATATATGGAAGGTGTGCTCGCTGCGGGAGGAGTCCCCGTCATGCTGCCGCTAACGCAGGAGAGAGCGGTCATTTCCGAACTCGCGGACCGGCTGGACGGACTGATCTTTACAGGGGGACATGATGTTTCCCCTTCCGTCTATGGGGAAGGACCCCTTCCGCAATGCGGGCGCTTTCTTCCGGAGCGGGACGAGATGGAAAAGCTCCTGTTGGATGCGGCGTTGGAGCGCAACCTGCCCGTCCTTGGGATCTGCCGGGGACTGCAGTTTATGAACGCTGCGCTTGGCGGAACGCTCTATCAGGATCTTCCCACCCAGCATCCTTCGGAAGTGGAGCACGAAATGAAACCGCCTTTTGACAGGGCTGCTCATGAGGTGACGGTCCTTGCGGACACACCGCTCGCACAGATCCTGGGAAACGGTGTCCTCGGGGTCAACAGCCGCCATCACCAGGCGGTGAAGGAGCTCGCACCCTGTCTGAAGCCTATGGCAATATCGCCGGACGGGCTGATCGAGGCTGCTTATCTGCCTGGAAAAAGCTTTGTCCTTGGCGTTCAGTGGCATCCGGAGCATTTTTTCAAAAAAGACGATGGCTGCTTGGCGCTGTTTCAGGCGCTTGTCGCTGCGGCCGCGCGGCAATGATAAATGGCCGGCTGACAGGAAATGTAATGGGTGGACAGGCTGGAAGCTGTCTGGCTCTGCAAAAAGTTTACTACAAAAATATAGACGACACGGAAGGATTATGCTACACTTTATGCTGGAAACGGTAATCCGGCCGGGAAGAGGGGACTTCCGCCGGAGCTGTACAGGACAGGAGGAAATATGGCCATACTGGATGAAATATCGGACTGTGTGATATCGGGCAGGCTGCAGGAGACTTTTCTGTCGGATACGGAGTATCAGGAACTGAGCGAAAAGCAGGAGAAGGCGTCCGAGGAATGTTACGGCAGGGTGCCTAAGGAATATCACGATGTGATCGAAGAAATGACCGACTGCCAGAATGAATGTGCCGGCAGGCTGATCGAGATGGCGTATCAGCAGGGAATGATCGACTGCGCGAAGCTCCTTTTGGAACTGGGGCTGATAAAGGATGGAACGGATCAGGGCGGTTGGATGGATGCGCTGCATGAGATGAAAAAAAATTAAAAAAAAGCTTGCTTTTTAAAACAAGGTGTTGTATTATAAACAAGTCGCACGGGAAACCGCCCGGTGATGAACCTAAAATGGCTCGTTGGTCAAGCGGTTAAGACGCCGCCCTCTCACGGCGGAAACAGGGGTTCGATTCCCCTACGAGCTGTTATTCTTTAAAAAGAATAGCCCAACCCGAGAAGATGCCTGGAACTTTTTAAGTGGTTTCGGGTATTTTTTTGTGTAAAAAGCCTGCAGGAAATTGCAGACGAACCCGCTCTTGACTTTCCTCACGGAGGGGAATACAATAATTGCGCTGAAGACAATTGATAGTGATATTATTGATTCTGCAATATTGTCGGCGAAACTATTTTCACAGGACAGGTTCCTGATCTACGGAGGAAGTCATGAAACGATTACCATCCTTTGCGAAACCTTATCGTGCGGCAACCATCCTCGCGGTGTTCTGCATCGTGACGGAGGCCTTTCTGGAGCTGATCATCCCGATGATCATGGCTGATATGGTGGATATCGGCGTGGCGAACGGGGACAGGCCCTATATTTTCATGAAAGGGCTGCAGATGGCAGGCTGCGCGGTCGCAGCCATGCTGCTGGGAACCGGGAGCGCCCGGTTTGCCGCGGTCTGCGGACAGGGGATCGGGGCGCAGATAAGAAAGGAGGAATACCGGAAGCTGCAGCAGTTCTCCTTTTCCAACACGGACCGGTTCAGCACCTCTTCCCTGGTCACAAGGCTGACGGGGGATGTGACGAACATCCAGAATTCCATCGCGAACGGCCTGAGGCCGGCCTGCCGCGCCCCGGTGATGATGCTGACCGCCATCACGGTGTCTTTCCGGATCAACAGCGAGCTGGCGGTGGTTTTTTTGGTCGCGGCGCCGATCCTGGGCATCCTGCTCTTTGAGATCGTCACCCATGTCCGGCCGCTGTATGGCAGGATGCAGAAGGCGGTGGACCTGGTCAACCGCATCATACAGGAAAACTTGACGGCGATCCGGGTGGTGAAATCCTACGTCCGGGGAGATCACGAGCTGGAAAAATTCGAGGCTGTCAATACAGAGCTTATGACCACCTCCGAAAAGGCGTTCCGGGTGGCTTCCCTGAACATGCCGGCCATGCAGTATGTGATGTACGGCACGATCATCTGTATCCTCTGGTTTGGCGGCAACCTGATCCAGGTGGGCGGTATGCAGGTGGGGGAACTGACCGGCTTTCTGAGCTATGTGCTCCAGGTCCTGAATTCCCTGATGATGATCTCCAATGTGTTCATGATGTTCACCCGTTCCTTGACCTCCTGGCGCAGGATCACGGAAGTGATGGAAGAGGTGCCGGATATCACGGAGGAAGAGGCGAAGGATATCCGGGTGGAAAAGGGAGACATCGTTTTTGACCATGTTTTCTTTAAATACAGCAAAAACGCGCAGGAGTATGTGCTTTCCGATATCAGCCTTCATATTGCGGCAGGCCAGACCGTAGGGATCATCGGGCAGACGGGTTCTGCCAAGTCCACTCTGGTGCAGCTCATTCCCAGACTCTATGACGTGACGGAGGGGGAAGTGAGGATCGACGGGCATAGAGTGCAGGAATATCCCTTAAAACCCTTGCGGGATTCCATCGCCATGGTGCTGCAGAAGAATACCCTGTTTTCCGGGACGGTGATCGAAAATCTCCGCTGGGGAAAGGAGGACGCGAGCAGGGAAGAGATCGAAGAAGCCTGTCATATCGCCTGTGTGGATGAATTCATCGACCGGCTCGAAAACGGCTATGAGACGGACCTGGGGCAGGGCGGCGTGAATGTGTCCGGCGGTCAGAAGCAGAGGCTCTGTATCGCCAGGGCAATCCTGAAAAAGCCCAGGGTGCTGATCCTGGATGATTCCACCAGCGCGGTTGATACGGCGACCGAGGCGAAGATACGGGAGGGACTCGCAAAGAGCCTTCCCGGGACGACGAAGATCATCATCGCCCAGAGGATCACTTCCGTGATGCATGCGGATCAGATCATCATCCTGGACGACGGGAAGGTGCACGCTGTGGGAACCCATGAAGAGCTTCTGGAGAACGATCCCATCTATCAGGAAATCTATCATTCACAGCAGGAAGGAGCGGGACTGTAATGGCGAGATACAATGGCTATGCCAGACCTAAGGACAGCGGAAAAACGATGAAGCGGCTGCTGCATTACATGGGCATTTACAGGTGGTCCATCCTGCTTGTGGCGATTCTCGTCTGCATCAGCAGTCTGGCAAATATCCTCGGGACCTATATGCTGAAGCCGGTGATCAATGCGTTTATCCTGCCGGGGAACATCCCCGGCCTGATCCGTGTGCTCATCCTGATGGGAGTAATGTACGCCATAGGCGCGACGGCCACGCTGGGGTACAATCAGCTCATGGTGATCACCTGTCAGAAGATCGTGGGACGGATCCGTAAGGATCTGTTTGAACACACCCAGAAGCTTCCGCTTTCCTATTTTGACGCCCATACCCACGGGGAGCTGATGAGCCGGTTCACGAACGATGTGGATACCCTGACCGAAGCGCTGAACAACAGCTTCACGCTCCTGATCCAGAGCTTCATCATGGTGAGCGGCACGATCATCATGCTCATGGTACTGAATCTGAGGCTTTCCCTGATCGTGATCGCGTTTCTGCTCCTCATGTTCCTGTACATCCAGTATAACGGGAAAAAGAGCCGGAAATATTTCATCGACCAGCAGAAATATCTGGGAAGCATCAACGGCTTCGTGGAAGAGATGGTCGCCGGGGCAAAAGTGGAAAAGATATTCAACCATGAACCGCAGGATTTTGAAGAATTCTGCCGGAGAAATGAAGCCCTGCGGCAGGCGTCCACCAAAGCCATGTCTTATGCGGGCATTATGGTCCCTACCATCGTGAGCCTCTCTTATTTCAATTATGCGGTGTCAGCCTGTGTGGGCGGCATGTTCGTCCTTTCCGGTCTGATGGACCTGGGAAGCCTGGCGTCCTATCTGGTGTACGTGCGTCAGAGCGCCATGCCTATGAACCAGTTCACCCAGCAGGTCAATTTCCTTCTGGCGGCCCTGTCCGGCGCGGAGCGGATCTTTGAGATGATGGATGAAGAACCGGAGCCGGACGAGGGGAACATTACCCTGACAGAAGGGCAGGACGGGACGCTTTCCTGGAAGGTGCCGGAAAACGGCGGCTTTTCGTATGTCCCGCTGAAAGGAGATGTGCGTTTTTACGATGTGGTCTTCGGCTATACGCCGGATAAAAAAGTCCTGAACGGCATCAGCCTGTATGCCAAACCGGGACAGAAGATCGCCTTTGTGGGTTCCACAGGTGCGGGAAAGACGACGATCATCAATCTGATCAACCGTTTCTATGAGATCCAGTCCGGAACCATCACCTATGACGGTCTGGATATCCGGAGAATCAAAAAGGATGACCTGCGCCATTCCCTTTCCATGGTCATCCAGGATACCCACCTGTTTACGGGGTCGATCGCGGACAATATCCGTTACGGCCGCCTGGATGCCACGGATGAGGATGTGAAGGAGGCGGCCCGTATCGCCAATGCGGATTCCTTCATCCGCCGTCTGCCCGACGGCTACCAGACCATGCTCCACAGCGACGGCAGCAACCTGTCCCAGGGACAGAGGCAGCTTCTCGCCATCGCCAGGGCAGCCATTTCCAGGCCCCCGGTGCTTATCCTGGATGAGGCGACCAGCTCCATCGATACCCGGACGGAGCGGCTGATCGAGAAGGGTATGGATAAGCTGATGGAGGGGCGCACCGTATTTGTGATCGCCCATAGGCTTTCCACGGTCCGCAACGCCAAGGCTATCATGGTCCTGGAAAAGGGCGAGGTGATCGAACGCGGCGACCACGAGGAGCTTCTCGCACAGAAGGGGCGTTACTATAAGCTTTACACAGGTCAGTTTGAACTGGAATGACCGGCAGGACGGGCGGCATCGGCTGCCTGTGCCGGATTTTCGTTGGAAAGGAGCGGGACGTGGAAAAAAAAGAAATCAGGGAAGCGATGGTCAGGATGGAAGCGGCCAGGAAGAGAATCCTCCACCCTTACTTCCAGAAGCTCGGCCTGACGCCGGGACAGCCCCGGATCTTAAATAAGCTGTACGAAGAAGACCATGTCAGCCAGAGAGAGCTGGCGGACCGGTGTACGATGGACGTGGCAACGCTTTCCAGAAGCCTGGATAAGCTGGAGGAGGCCGGATATGTCAGCAGGCAGAAGCATCCGGACTGCCGCCGTGCGTTCCTGATCGTCCTGACAGAGGAGGGGAGGAAAAAAGCGAAGGAGGTCCACAAAACCTTCAGCAGGATCGACAGCAGGATCTGGGAAGGGATCGAGGCGGAAGAAATGAAGGCATTCCTGGCCTGTGCGGAAAAGATCATCCGAAATCTGGCAGAGGAATGAAAGAAAGTCCTTGCGTTCTGTGCATGTTGGTGGTATACTGTTCTATGGTTAATAGGATTATCAGACTAGAGTGGGCTTTTCGCCCACTCTTATTTTTGGCAGTGAGAAACAGGAAAGGAACTGGTGAACGGATGCCGAAAGGAAAGGAAATCGAAACGCGCACGGAGGAGCTTCTGCTTCCCATTGCGGAGAAGAACGGCGTGGAGATCTATGACGTGGAATATGTGAAGGAAGGCGGACAGTGGTACCTGCGTGCTTTCATTGACAGAAAGGACGGAGTGAACATCCAGGACTGCGAAAATGTGAGCAGGGAGCTGTCCGACAGGCTGGACGAAGAAGATTTCATCCCGGATGCCTATATTCTTGAGGTGAGCAGCCCCGGCCTGGGCAGGGTGCTGAAGAAGGACCGGCATCTGGAAAAGAGCCTGGGAAAGGCTGTTGAAGTGAGGCTTTACCGCCCGCAGGAGAAGAAAAAGGAATTCGAAGGGATCCTGAAGGCATATGATAAGGATTCTGTGACCATAGAAACGCAGGAAGAAGAAAAAAAAATTGCAAGGCCGGACATTGCGCTGATCAGGCTTGCATTTGATTTTTAACAGGAGGTTATCATGAATAAGGAATTGATGGAAGCGCTGGATATTCTGGAAAAGGAGAAGGAGATCAGCAAGGAGACCCTCTTCGACGCCATTGAAAATTCCCTGCTTACCGCCTGCAAGAACCATTTCGGGAAGGCGGATAACGTAAAGGTGGAGATCAACAGGGAAACCTGTGATTTTCAGGTTTATGCGGAAAAGGAAGTCGTTCCGACAAAGGAGAATGTGGAGGATGACTGCCTGCAGATCGCGCTGGAGGACGCCAGGGAGATATCCAAAAACGCCGAGGTGGGGGATATCATCCATGTGGAGATCAAATCCAAGGAATTCGGCCGTATCGCCACGCAGAATGCAAAGAACGTGATCCTTCAGAAGATCAGGGAGGAAGAGAGAAGCGTCATTTTCAATCAGTATTATGAAAAGGAAAAGGACGTTGTCACAGGAGTGGTACAGCGTTATATCGGGAAAAACATAAGCATCAACCTCGGCAAGGCGGATGCGCTGTTAAATGAAAGCGAACAGGTGAAGGGGGAGGTGTTCCACCCGACGGAAAGGATCAAGGTCTATATCCTGGAAGTGAAGAACACGCCCAAGGGACCGAGGATCCTGGTGAGCCGGACCCATCCGGAGCTGGTGAAGAGGCTGTTTGAAGAAGAAGTGACGGAGATCCGCGACGGCACGGTGGAGATCAAGAGCATTGCGAGAGAGGCCGGAAGCCGTACCAAAATGGCGGTTTGGTCTAATAATCCGAATGTGGATGCGGTCGGCGCGTGCGTTGGGATGAACGGCGCCAGGGTGAACGCCATCGTGGATGAGCTCCGCGGTGAGAAGATCGATATCGTCAACTGGGATGAGAATCCCGGCAATCTGATCCAGAATGCTCTTTCACCGGCCAAGATCGTGGCGGTGTTCGCCGATCCGGATGAAAAAACGGCGAAGGTGGTCGTGCCGGATTATCAGCTTTCTCTCGCCATCGGCAAGGAAGGCCAGAACGCAAGGCTGGCGGCAAGGCTGACCGGATATAAGATCGATATCAAGAGCGAGACGCAGGCGAAAGATGCGCCCGGATTCCGCTATGAGGATTACCTGGACGATTTCGAAGACGAAGACTACGAGGAAGGTTACGAAGAATACACGGAAGACGGAGATTATCCGGAAGATGAAACCGGCTCGGAAGACGGCGCAGACTACCCGGAAGATGGGGAAGAGGCCGGAGGATATCCGGAGGATGCTGCGGAAACTTCTGAGGAGGACGCAGGCCCGGTGCAGGAGGATGTTCCGGATCAGGAAGAAGCGGGATCAGAGGATGCCGGACAGGAAGAAGAGTAACACGGCACATTTATTCCGGCGGAAAGGCATGGTGCTGATATGAAGAATAAAAAGGTTCCTCTGCGGCAGTGTGTCGGCTGCGGGCAGATGAAGGGAAAGAAGGAGATGATGCGTGTCCTTAGGACGGCAGAAGGTGATATCCTCCTGGATACCACCGGAAAAAAGAACGGAAGAGGCGCGTATCTGTGCAGATCGATGGAATGCCTGAAAAAGGCGAGAAAGAACAGAGGACTGGAGCGCTCCTTTAAAATGGGCATTCCGAACGAGGTTTATGATAAACTGGAAAAGGAGTTTGAGGAGTTTGAAGCAGAATAGGATTCTTTCCCTGCTCGGGCTTGCAACCAGGGCATCCGCCATATCAAGCGGTGAATTCCTGACGGAGAAGGCGGTAAAGGAAGGCCGGGCAAGACTTGTGATCGTGGGAAACGACGCCTCCGACAATACGAAAAAGAATTTCCTGAATATGTGCGCATACTATCATGTCCCCTGTTTTTTCTATGCGACGAAGGAAGAATTGGGCCATGCGATGGGAAAGGAGATGAGAGCATCCCTGGCAGTAACGGATGAGGGTTTTGCAAAAAACCTGATCGGGAAGTTGGAGACAGCCGAGTAAAGGAGGCGGAGCATGGCTAAGACGAAAATATTTGAACTAGCGAAGGAGTTAGGGCTCCAAAGTAAGGATATCATTGCATTTCTGCAGAAGGAAGGGGTGGAGGCGAAAGCTGCCCAGAGTTCCATAGATGATGCGGCAGTGCAGGTGGTTAGGAAACATTTTGGCAAGAGCGAAGGAGAAAAACGGATAGTGACAGAGGGAGAGATGAGAATGGGCGATATGCCTGAAAAGAAGGAAGTTCAGAAGGAAATTCAGAAAGAGGCGCAGACCTCCGGCACGCAGACGTCCGGACCCCACACGTCCGGCACGCACACGTCCAGCACACAGGCGTCCGGACCGGTCAAAAAGAAGAAGAATATCATCTTCGTGAGCAATCCCCACAACAGCAAGATGCAGTCTCAGGCGCAGAAAGGACATCAGGGCGGCCAGGGGCGGACTGCTGCCGCTTCCTCCAAGACTGCGCCCGGCGGGAAAAACGGCGCGGCCCGTCCAGGGCAGGGTTCCTCCCAGTCCGGAAGCAGGAATGCGGGCCGTGCGGGTTCCGGCGCGGGACGTCCGGCGGGAAAGATCCTCACCGGCCAGCCCAGGCTGATCAAGCCTCTCACCAAACCGTCCCAGCCCCAGATGCCGGATGAAAGGCTGGAAGAGCAGAAAAGGCGGAAGGAAGCTGCGGAAAGAGCGGCGAAGGAGCAGAAGGCGATGGAAGAAAGAGCCGCTGCCCAGAAAGCCGCCCAGGAGCGTGAAGCGGAACAAAAGGCTGCTTCGCAGGCAGGAACGGACAGAGGTGCGGGAAATGAAAGGGCGGAAAGAGCGCAGGCAGCAAGAGCGGATGGCAGACAGCAGGGCAGCAGGCAGCAGGGCCGTGACGGACGGGATAGCCGCGACGGACGCGGCAGTCAGGGCGCAGCAAGAGGACAGCGCGGACCTGAGGGTCAGAATCGCTCTGGGAGCAGCAGCCGTACTGGCGGCGGCCAGAGGAGTGCGCAGGGCTTTGGCCGTTCTGCAGGCGGCGCAAGACCTGGCGCGAATAATGAACGCTCTAACGGAGAACGTCAGCAGGGCCAGGGCGGAAGGCAGGATAATCGATCCAGGAAGTCTGCGCCGGGCAGAGGCTTTGTTCCGGATGCGCCCATTAAGGAAAATGAGAAGCACCGCGAGGAGGAAAAGCGCCGCAGCAGCCAGGAGAAGGACAGACGCTCCAGGAAGGACCACATCTATGAAGAGGATGAATCGAAGAACAGGCTGAAGAACAAGCCAGGAAGATTCATCAAGCCTGAGCCTGTCAAGGCAGTCCCGGAAGAAGAGCAGATCAAGGTGATCACCCTTCCGGATACCATCACCATCAAGGACCTGGCTGACAAGATGAAGGTCCCGGCGGCTGGGATCATCAAGAAGCTGTTCCTGGAAGGAAAGGTCGTGACGCTGAATCAGGAGATTTCCTATGAAGAAGCGGAGAGCATTGCCATTGAATATGACATCATCTGCGAAAAGGAAGAAAAGGTCGATGTGATCGAAGAGCTTCTGAAAGAGGATGAGGAGAAGGAAGAGGATCTGGTTCCCAGACCGCCGGTCATCTGCGTGATGGGCCATGTCGACCACGGCAAGACCTCACTGCTGGATGCGATCCGGAAAACGAATGTGACGGATAAGGAAGCGGGCGGCATTACCCAGCATATCGGCGCTTATACCGTCCAGATCAACGGACAGAAGATCACATTCCTGGATACGCCCGGCCATGAGGCGTTCACCGCCATGCGTATGAGGGGAGCGAACGCCACTGATATCGCGGTCCTGGTAGTGGCTGCGGACGACGGCGTGATGCCTCAGACGGTGGAGGCCATCAGCCATGCGAGAGCGGCAGGGATCGAGATCATCGTCGCCATCAACAAGATCGATAAGCCCAACGCGAATGTGGACAGAGTCAAGCAGGAGCTTGCGGAATATGACCTCATTCCGGAAGAATGGGGCGGGAGCACGGTCTTCGCGCCCGTGTCCGCAAAGACCGGGGAAGGCATCAGCCAGCTTTTGGAAATGATCCTTCTGACGGCGGAGATCATGGAACTGAAGGCCAATCCGAACCGGAAAGCGAGAGGCCTGGTGATCGAGGCGCAGCTTGACAAGGGACGCGGTCCGGTGGCGACGGTCCTGGTGCAGAAGGGTACGTTGCATGTGGGAGATTTCATCTCCGCGGGCGCGAGCCACGGAAAAGTGCGCGCCATGATCGATGACAAGGGAAAACGGGTCAAGGAGGCAGGGCCTTCCACGCCTGTGGAGATCCTGGGTCTTTCCGATGTGCCGGGGGCAGGAGAGGTGTTCCTCGCCCATGACAACGAGAAGGAAGCCAGGAACTATGCGGAGACCTTTATCGCGCAGAACAAGGAGAAGAAACTGGAAGAGACCAGGTCCAAGATGTCCTTGGACGATCTGTTCAACCAGATCCAGGAGGGCAAGCTGAAGGAGCTGAACCTGATCATCAAGGCGGATGTACAGGGCAGCGTGGAGGCGGTCAGACAGAGCCTTCTGAAGCTATCCAACGAAGAAGTGGTCGTGAAATGCATCCACGGCGGCGTGGGCGCGATCAACGAATCCGACGTCACCCTTGCGGCCACCTCCAACGCCATCATCATCGGCTTCAACGTGCGGCCGGATGCCACGGCAAAGGCGACGGCGGAGCGGGAAGGCGTGGATATCCGCCTGTACAAGGTGATCTACCAGGCAATCGAGGATATCGAGGCTGCCATGAAGGGCATGTTGGACCCCATATATGAAGAAAAGGTCATCGGCCATGCCGAGATCCGTCAGATATTCCATGCTTCGGCGATCGGAAATATCGCGGGCGCTTATGTTACGGACGGAGAATTCCAGCGTGACTGCAAGGTACGCATCACCAGGGACGGCGATCAGATTTATGAAGGAAAACTGGCGAGCTTGAAGCGTTTCAAGGACGATGTGAAGGAAGTCCGTTCGGGATTCGAATGCGGTCTTGTATTTGACGGCTTTGACCAGATTCAAGAAGGCGACATTGTGGAAGCCTACATCATGGTGGAGGTGCCCAGGTAAGGCTTTTCGTTCGCCGGAAAGGGTATGGATATGAAAAAAAACAGCATTAAAAATACGCGGATCAACGCCCAGGTACAGCAGGTGCTTGCGGAAACGATCCGCGGGGAGATCAAGGATCCGAGGATCGCGCCTCTCACCTCCGTTGTGGCGGTGGAGGTCGCTCCGGACCTGAAGACCTGCCGTGCGTGGATCAGCGTGCTGGGAGATGAAAAGGCGCAGGCGGATACGCTGGAAGGGCTTAGGAGCGCGGAAGGTTTTCTGAGAAGCCGCCTGGCGAAGGAGATCAACCTGCGCATTACGCCGGAGATCCATTTTGTGATGGATCAGTCCATCGCATATGGCGTCAATATGTCGCATAAGATCGATGAAGTTATGGAAAAGGAACAGGAACGCAGGGGGGAGGAATAAGCGTCTATGAATCTTCTGGAAGAATGTAAGGGAGCAGGGAGTATCGGCATCGGCGGGCATGTACGTCCGGACGGAGATTGCATCGGGTCCTGTATGGGGCTGTATCTGTACCTGAAAAAAGAACTTCCGCAGGCGGATATTCAGGTTTTCCTGGAAAAACCGGCGGACATTTACGGCTGCATCAGCCGGATCGGGGATGTGGACAGCACCTGTGATGAACAGAAGAAATTTGACGTGTTTTTTGCCCTGGATACCTCGGCCGACCGGATCGGCGTGGCCGGCACATGTTTTAAAATGGCGGGGAAGCGGATCAACATCGACCATCACATCAGCAATGAAAACGGATGCGGGGATGTGAACTTTGTGGATCCTTCCGCAAGCTCCACCAGTGAGCTGGTGTACCGGCTGATCGGAAGCGAAGGGCTGGACCGGGATATCGCGGAGGCGCTTTACATGGGGATCGTGCATGATACGGGATGCTTCCAGTATTCCTGCACTTCCCCCTCCACCCTCAGGGCCGCGGCTGACCTGATCTCTTATGGTTTTGATTTCAGCCGTCTGATCGAAGAGACTTTTTATGAAAAAAACTACCTGCAGGCACAGATCCTCGGTAGGGCGCTGCTGGAAAGCATCCGCTTTATGGACGGCCGCTGCGTGGTCAGCGCTCTGAGCCGCAAAACCTTGGATTTTTATGGGGCGGGACCGCAGGATCTGGAAGGGATCGTAAGCCAGCTTCGCAGCATCAAGGGCGTGGAGTGCGCGATCTTTTTGTATGAAACGGGCGTGCAGGAGTATAAGGTGAGCCTGCGCTCCAGTGAAAAGGTGAACGTGGCGGCCATCGCTTCCTATTTCGGTGGGGGCGGCCATATCCGCGCGGCAGGCTGTACGATGATGGGGACCGCCTACGACGTGATCAATAACCTGTCCCTACATATAGAAAGACAACTGGACGGCAGAGACGAGAAGGAATGATGAGAAACGGCGTGCTGAATGTTTATAAGGAAGCGGGCTTTACTTCCCATGACGTGGTGGCAAAGCTGCGCGGCATATGCGGCCAGAAAAAGATCGGCCATACAGGTACCCTGGACCCGGACGCGGTCGGGGTACTTCCCGTATGTCTGGGAAATGCCACGAAGCTGTGCGAGCTGCTTTCTGACGAGACAAAGGAATATGAAGCCGTTCTGCTTTTGGGAAAGGAGACGGATACACAGGACCTTTCGGGACGCGTCCTTTGGGAACGTGCTGTAACGGTGGATGAAAAGACGGCAGAAGAAGCGGTGCTTTCCTTTCTCGGGCCATACGAACAGATCCCTCCCATGTATTCCGCCCTTAAAGTAAACGGGAAGAAGTTGTATGAGCTCGCAAGAGCGGGAAAAGAGGTGGAACGCCGTCCCAGGCCGGTG
Source organism: Candidatus Eisenbergiella merdipullorum (assembly GCA_019118445.1). Lineage (GTDB taxonomy): Bacteria > Bacillota > Clostridia > Lachnospirales > Lachnospiraceae > Eisenbergiella > Eisenbergiella merdipullorum. The sequence goes on from DWYY01000144.1 coordinate 14,792, forward strand.
CGGATCCTTTCCATCACCATTCTGAAAACGGAGCTTCCGGAGATCACCTTCCGGGTGGAATGCAGTAAGGGGACCTATATCCGGACGCTCTGCCACGATATCGGAACGAAGCTGGGCTGCGGCGGGGTGATGAAAAGCCTGAAGCGGACGCGCGTGGGAAGGTTTGACATCAAAGACGCCCTCACGCTCGGCGAGCTGGAGCGGATGGCAAAAGAAAACCGGCTGGAAGAGGCTCTGCTTCCCGTGGAAGAGTTGTTTTCCGACTGCCCCAGGCTGGTCGTGAAGCCAGAATGCGAGCGGCTGGTACAAAATGGAAATGAGATCCTTCCCGGCCAGGCAGACCCGGGGCAGCAGAAACTGACACCGGGAGAAAGGGTCAGGATGTGCGGGGCCGACGGAACCTTTTACGGGCTTTATGCTTTTTATAAGAATGAAGGAGAAAGCGGGAAATACAGGCCTGTAAAAATGTTTTTGACATAAACGGGAACAGGAGCGATTGCATGCAGATCATTTCAGAAACGATGGAATTTGAGTGCGATAGGAATACAGCGGCGGCGATCGGCAAGTTCGACGGCGTCCATCTGGGCCACAGGAAGCTGCTGGAAAAGGTCTTGAAAACAAAGGAGGACGGCCTGGCTGCCGCAGTATTCACGTTTGACCCGGCGCCGGGCGTTTTTTTTTCGGGAAAGCCGCAGGCAGGGCTCATGACAAAAGAGGAGAAAAGACGCTGCTTTGAGGAGATGGGCGTGGATGTCCTGATCGAATTTCCGCTGAACGAAAAAACGGCCGCCATGCCGCCGGAAGAGTTCGTTCGGGACATTCTCTGCGGGAAAATGCATACCCGGTTCCTTGCTGCAGGGACTGACGTATCCTTTGGCGGAGGAGGAAAGGGCGACTGGCACCTGCTTCGCGCCTTGTCGAAAAAATACGGATATCAGCTCAAGATCATTGACAAGATCATGTACAACGGCCGGGAGATCAGTTCCAGCTATGTGCGGAAGACAGTGCAGGAAGGAAACATGGAGCTGGCTGCAAAGCTGCTGGGCGCTCCCTATACCGTCTCCGGCCGCGTGATGCACGGAAAGCGCCTTGGCAGGACTCTGGGAATGCCGACAGTCAATCTCCTTCCGGGGAAGGACAAGCTGCTTCCGCCCAACGGCGTATATCTTTCCAGGCTGGAGTTCGGCGGGGTGAGCTTTTCCGGGATCACCAATATCGGCTGCCGGCCGACGGTGAGCGACAGCGGGCAGATGAGCGTGGAGACCTATCTGTACGATTTTGACAGCGACATCTACGGGGAGTATGTGGAAGTGAGCCTCTACTCCTTCTGCCGTCCGGAAAGGAAGTTTTCGGGTGTGGAGGAGCTGAAGGAAAATATGACGCGGGATATCGAAAAGGGACGGCGGTACTGGTACGGAAATCCCGAAAAAACAGATTGACAGAGCATGCGGATTCTCCTATAATGAATAAAGATGTAACAAATTTGTAATAATTTGAAAGGGTTCTGTAATGAATACGGTTGTTTCCGTGTTCCGGATCCGTGTACATATCAGGAGAAGATCATCTATGATTAAAGGAACGAAAGCGATAGGATTACTGGCAGTCAGCGCCGTGCTCTGGGCCGGGCAGACGGTGCCGTCTTCGGCGAATACGGCCGCCTCAGTGCCTTCTGCGGGCGTAGGGCAGATCCTGGAGGCCGACCTGCAGGAAGAGGATTACCTTGCTGCGGCGGAAGAAGCAAAGAACGAACGGAAAGCCATTTACGGCTTCAGCAATCTCGGAGTCGCCAATGTATCCAATTATCTGAATGTGCGAAAAGAGCCTTCCGAGGACGGCAAGCTGGTCGGCAAGATGAGCAAGAACAGCGGCTGTGAAGTCCTTGATGTGGAAGACGGTTGGGCATATATCAAGTCCGGCAAGGTGACCGGTTATGTGAAGGCGGAATATCTGCTGACCGGTAAGGACGCGAGAGACAGGGCGGATGAGGTGGCCACTGACATGGCGGTCTGCAATTCCGGCGGACTGCGTGTCCGTGAAGAGCCCAGCACGGAAAGTCCGGTCATCACTCTGGTCGCGGAGGGAGAAGAGCTGGAGGTCGTGGAACAGCTCGACGGCTGGGTGAAGATCATGCTGGATGATGAAGAAGCCTATGTATCAGCCGATTACGTGAATATCGCGAAGAAACTGGACCGCGCAGTGACGCAGACAGAACTGATCTATGGCAAGGGCGTGTCCGATATCCGCGTGACGCTGGTCAATTATGCGAAGCAGTTCCTTGGCAATCCCTATGTCTGGGGCGGGACCAGTCTGACGAAGGGAGCGGACTGCTCCGGCTTCGTACAGAGTGTTTTCAAAAATTATGGCGTTTCTCTGCCGAGGACATCGGCGGCTCAGAGTACAGTGGGGACCAAGGTGAGCCTGTCCGAGGCACAGCCCGGAGACCTGGTCTTCTACGCGAATAACGGAAGGGTTAACCATGTGGCGATCTATATCGGAAACGGCCAGGTGATCCATGCCAGCAACCCCAGGAGCGGGATCAAGATTTCCAACGCATCTTACCGCACGCCTTATGCGGTGAAGCGTGTGCTGAGCTCCTAAAAAAGGTAAAATCGGTGGTTTACATACGGCGGAAAGTATGATATACTCCAGTCGTATGAGTTCAGCCCCTGCCCAGATGACGGAAACTCCGACCTCGTCCTGGTGGGAGGCGATCAAAAAATAAAGGAGGAACGACAGATGATTTCCAAAGAGAAGAAGACAGCGATCATCAAAGAATATGCGAGATGCGAGGGTGATACCGGTTCACCGGAGGTACAGATCGCGGTCCTCACCGAGAGGATCAAAGAGCTGACCGAGCATCTGCAGAACAATCCCAAGGACCATCATTCCAGAAGAGGACTTCTGAAAATGGTAGGACAGAGAAGAGGCATGCTGGATTACCTGAAGAATAAGGATATCGAAAGATACCGTTCTCTGATCGAAAGACTTGGACTCAGAAAGTAAGCAAAACGAGGCGGATGTGGTTCCTGCGGCGCAGGAAACCAGCCGCCTTATTGTACGATGAAGGTCGTACAGCGCGGCAGGGACGGCAGGCGCCGGAAGGCTGCGCTTTCCTGTTTTGGGCGGAAGGAATCTCCGAGACCACTGACAGGGGCATTTATCATAAAGTGTCCCTGTCAGTAGTTTCGGCGTCTTCTGCCTGAACGATGAAATGAAGAGAGGTAAAGATTCAGGAAAAGGAGAAACGAGATGTACAAGACATTTTCCATCGAACTCGCCGGACGCACGCTGAGCGTGGATATCGGAAGAGTTGCCGCACAGGCGAACGGTGCGGCGTTCATGCACTATGGAGATACCACGGTGCTGTCCACAGCCACCGCGAGTGAAAAGCCGAGGGAAGGGATCGATTTCTTCCCGTTAAGCGTAGAATATGAAGAGAAGATGTATGCCGTGGGAAAGATTCCCGGCGGCTTTAACAAGAGAGAGGGAAAGGCGAGCGAGAACGCGGTTCTCACCAGCCGTGTCATTGACCGTCCTATGCGCCCTCTGTTCCCTAAGGATTACCGCAATGACGTTACCCTGGATAATCTGGTGATGTCTGTGGACCCTGCCTGCAGGCCGGAGCTTGTCGCCATGATCGGTTCCGCGATCGCGACCTGCATTTCCGATATCCCTTTTGACGGCCCCTGCGCCATGACCCAGGTGGGTATGGTGGATGGCGAATTCATCATCAATCCCTCTCAGGAGGAGTGGAAAAACGGCGACCTGAACCTGACCGTCGCTTCCACGTCTGAAAAGGTGATCATGATCGAAGCGGGAGCCAATGAAATCCCTGAGAGTAAGATGATCGAGGCGATCTATCTCGCCCATGACGTAAACCAGAAGCTGATCGCTTTCATCAATGATATCGTGGCAGAAGTGGGTAAGCCCAAGCATTCCTATACGAGCTTTGCCGTTCCGGAAGAGCTGTTCGCAGCGATCCGTGAGATCGTTCCGCCTGAGCAGATGGAGGAAGCGGTATTCACGGATGAGAAGCAGGTACGGGAGGAGAATATCCGCCAGATCACGGAGAAGCTGGAAGAGGCGTTCGCAGACAGGGAAGACTGGCTTCCGCTTCTGGGAGAGGCAATCTATCAGTACCAGAAGAAGACGGTCCGCAAGATGATCCTGAAGGATCACAAACGTCCGGACGGCCGCGCGATCAACCAGATCCGTCCGCTGGCCGCAGAAGTGGATATTATCCCCAGAGTGCATGGTTCCGCCATGTTCACGCGCGGACAGACCCAGATCTGCACCGTTACCACCCTGGCTCCTCTTTCCGAGATGCAGAGGATCGATGGACTGGATGAGAACGAAGTGTGCAAGAGATATATGCACCACTATAATTTCCCGTCTTACTCCGTGGGAGAGACCAAACCCTCCAGAGGGCCGGGAAGACGTGAGATCGGCCACGGTGCGCTGGCGGAAAAGGCCCTGGTGCCTGTGCTTCCTTCCGAGGAGGAGTTCCCCTATGCGATCCGTACCGTATCCGAGACCTTTGAATCCAACGGCTCCACCTCCCAGGCGTCCATCTGTGCGTCCACCATGTCCCTGATGGCGGCGGGCGTTCCGATCAAGAAGCAGGTGGCAGGCATCTCCTGCGGTCTTGTGACCGGAGAGACGGACGATGACTATATCGTGCTGACGGATATCCAGGGCCTGGAGGACTTCTTCGGAGATATGGACTTCAAGGTGGCGGGAACCCATGACGGCATCACCGCCATCCAGATGGACATCAAGATCCACGGCCTGACCAGGCCCATTGTGGAAGAGGCCATTGCCAGGACGAAGGAGGCGAGGGAGTATATCCTGAATGAGGTTATGACGCCCTGCATCGCTCATCCCAGACCGCAGGTCGGCCCTTACGCTCCCAAGATCATTTCCCTTCAGATCGACCCGGAGAAGATCGGCGATGTGGTCGGGCAGAGAGGCAAGACCATCAATGAGATCATTGCCCGTACCGGCGTGAAGATCGATATCACGGATGACGGAATGGTATCCATCTGTGGGACCGATAAGGAAATGATGGATAAAGCGGTGGATATGATCAAGATCATTACCACGGACTTTGAGGAAGGACAGATTTTCCAGGGAACGGTCGTGAGCATCAAGGATTTCGGCGCTTTCATCGAATTCGCCCCCGGGAAGGAAGGACTGGTCCATATATCCAAGATCGCAAAACAGCGCATCAACCGTGTGGAGGATGTCCTCTCCATTGGCGACAAGGTAACTGTTGTCTGCCTGGGCAAGGACAAAATGGGAAGGACCAGCTTCTCCATGAAGGATGTGGCGCAGGTCTGAGCGCTGCAGAAAGATAAAAAGCATAAAAAGAACAGATAGCTAGCTGCATAGGAAGGCAGCCCTGAACGATTCGGGGCTGTCTTTTTTTCTGCCCTTTTTTCTGCTCCGGGCAAGTCTATCACAGCGGACAGCCACATATATTGAGATAAGCAGCCGTAGGAAGGAGAGAGGGAATATGGAGGTCAGACAGGATATCCTCCGCATTTTTCCGGAAGCCATGAGAGGCATATGGCGGCAGGCAGCAGCCCGCGCTGACCATCTTCAGGAGATCCGGATACGTGCCGGCAGGCCGGTCCTTCTGTATATGGAAGGAAAGGAATATTTTCTGACGCCGGAAGGCGAACTGACACAGCGGAGGGGACAGGCAGTCTGTGCGGACAGACAGGAGCTGGAGGAACTTCTTTCCTATGTATGCAGCAGCTCCATGTACGCCTATGAGGAGGAGATCAGCAGAGGCTATCTGACCCTGCCGGGCGGGCACAGGATGGGGCTCGTGGGAGAGGCGGTGCTGACGGAGGGAGAAAAGGTGAGAAACCTGAAGTATATCTCAGGGATGAACATCCGGATTTCCCATGAGGTCAGAGGCGCCGCCGACGGACTGCTTCCCTGGCTGTATGAGAAAGAACGTTTCCCCAACACCCTGATCCTTTCCCCACCGGGCTGCGGGAAGACCACGCTGCTGAGGGACCTGGTAAGGCAGATTTCGGACGGGAACGCCTTCGCGCCGGGAAAGACGGTGGGTGTGGTGGATGAGCGGTCGGAGATTGCGGGCTCCTTCCACGGGATCGCGCAGAACGACGTGGGAATGAGGACGGATGTACTGGACGGATGTCCCAAAGCGGAGGGAATGATGCTCCTGCTGCGTTCCATGTCACCGGAGGTGATCGCCGTGGATGAGCTCGGGGGAGAAGAAGAGATCCGTTCTGTCAGACAGGCTCTGAAATGCGGCTGCACGGTGCTGGCGACCATGCACGCGGGAACCTGGCAGGAGGCGGCCGGCAGACTGGGCCGGATGGGAACAGGGCCCGGCGGTGATGTCTCTGTCTTTGAAAGATATGTGCTTCTTTCTGGCAGGGGAGCCTCCGGGCGGAGGATTTCCGTGCTGGATGAAGAAGCTTCCCTTCTGTGGGAGGAAGGATGCTGAGGCTGGCCGGCGCGTGCCTGCTCATCGCAGGGAGCGCCGGGTTCGGCTGGTGCGTCTGGCGCGATATGGTCAGGCGCGCCGGACAGCTTAAACTTCTGGAACGGGCTTTTATCATGCTGGAAAGCGAGGTCGGCTACAGCCGTTCATCCCTGCCCGACGGACTTCTCCGCGTGGGTGGCCGGATGGGAGGGACGTTTGGGGAATGCCTGCATGACATCGCGGCACAGGTGAGGGCGGAATCCGGGATCACCCTGAAGGAAGCCTGGAATGGCCGGATGCCGGATTATCTGAAAAAAACCTGCCTGAGTGAGAGGGAAAAGGCTCTTGTGATGGCCTTTCCGGAATATACGGGCTTTGTGGACGGCAGGATGCAGCTGACCGCACTGGAGCAGTTCGCTGGTGAAATGGGGCAGGCGGAGGAAGCGGCGCGGCAGGTCGCGGCGAATGGGAAAAAGGCGGTCCTGTCGATCAGCACGGCGGTCGGGCTTCTTGCCGCCATACTGCTTTTCTGAAGCGCAGCGGGACCGGACGGCGGATCATGGGATGAAGGAGAGAAGAATGGAAGTAGGTCTGATTTTTAAAATAGCGGCCGTCGGCATTCTGGTCACGATACTGAGCCAGATTCTGAAGCACAGCGGGAGAGAGGAACACGCCTTTATGCTTTCACTGGCAGGGCTGATCCTGGTATTGACCTGGATCATCCCTTATATTTATGACCTGTTCGTTTCGGTGCAGAATCTGTTTGAACTGTAAGGCCGCAAGACGCGGGGGTTATCCCGCGCCCGCGCTTCAGGAAAGCGATAGACCGCCTCAGGCGGCAGAGGGGGAGGTGGCTGTATGGATGTGGCGAGGGTCGCCCTGCTCGGTATTGTCGGCGTGCTGACCGGGCTTCTGTTCAAAAGCGGAAAGCAGGAATATGGCGCTTACATTGGGATTGGAGTATCGGTCCTGATCTTTTCCCACCTTGGCGTATATCTCGGGCAGATGAAAGAGGCTGTGTCCTCATTCGGTCAGATGCTGGCGGGAAGCGGGGAATATCTCGGGATCCTGTTCAAGGTGGTCGGGATCACCTGGCTGAGTGAATTTTGCGCGGGGCTGTGCAGGGATGCGGGATATCAGTCGATCGCGTCCCAGGTGGAGCTGTTCGGAAAGACGGCGGTCCTGCTCGCAGGAATGCCGGTGTTCCTTTCCCTGATCGATACCATCGCAGGATTTATGGCATAGGCAGGACAAAGCGGCAGGATGGAGGAATTTGGGTGGAACAGGACGGGCTGATGCAGGAACTGAATCTGGACGCGCTCTCGGAACAGATGGATGAACTGTTTCCTCAGTTTTCCATTGATTTTTCCGCGTTTCTGGGCCAGCTCCTTTCGGGTAACGGAAAGGAAGCTGCCGTCACCCTCTTTTCTTCACTGAAGGATGGGATCGCGGCGGAGGCCTCAGGCATGAAAAATCTGTTTCTGATGCTTCTTCTCATCGGCATCCTGTCTTCTCTGTTCACCGTTGCGGCGCAGGCGTTTCAGAACCACCAGATTGCGGATATCGCGCATTTCGTAGCCTGCCTTCTGATGCTTCTCGTCGTGCTCGCCACGTTTTCACAGGCGGCGGGCATTGCGCAAGCACTGCTTGAGAAGATCCTTCTTTTTGTCCGGCTCTTTCTTCCCACCTTTATGCTTGCGCTCGGGCTTTCCGCCGGCACGATGACGGCGGCAGGTTATTATGAGCTGATCCTGCTTTTGATCTATGGGGTGGAACAGCTTTTGATGAGCGTAGGGCTGCCGGCGGCGGATGTTTATATGATGCTGGTGGTGATGAACGGCCTGTGGGAGGAGGAAAAGCTTTCCGCCCTGATCGATCTTCTCCGGAAAACGGTATCCGGCGGCATGAAGTTCCTTCTGACCTGCATTACGGGAATAGGACTTCTGCAGTCTATGGTGACCCCAGTCCTGGAAGGCATGAAGATCAGCTCCGCAGCCAAATTCCTTTCTTCCATACCGGGACTGGGGGGACTGGCGGAAGGGACCGCGCAGCTTCTCTTAGGCTCCGCCGTGCTCATCAAAAACGGGCTCGGCGTCGCAGCAATCCTGCTGCTTCTGGCGCTCTGCGCCATTCCCTTCCTCAAGCTGTTTCTGTATGGGGCGATCCTGAAGCTGTGCGCGGCTCTTCTGGGGATGAACGCGGACAAGAGACTGACGGGCTGCATCGACAGGGCGGGGGACGCGCTTTTTTTGCTCCTCAGGATCGCGTTTATTGCGGCGGCCTGCTTTCTGATCCTGTTTGCCATCATCACCTGCTTGGCGGGGACGCTGCGGTAAAAGGATTTTACGGCAGACGGAGAAACCGGCTGTATGGAGCATATTTTTTTCGGAAGGGGGGAGCGGTCTGGGAAGCCATTTTCTGGAACTGTTGAAAAGCATCACGATCTTTCTTCTGGCCTGCCAGGTGATCCTGCGCTTTCTGCCGAACGGCGGCTATGAAAAATACGCGAGGATCATCATCGGCGTCATGGTCCTTTCCCGGCTCGCCCTCCCGCTCCTTTCTCTGGGAGGCTTCGACGCGCAGGCCGTTTTTTCAGACGCCCTCTCCGGATATGAGCAGGAAATGAGCCGCATTGAGGACGAGGTGGAACAGGCGGCGCTGAAGGAGGGGAATTATGCGCAGGCGGGACTGCTGGAAACGCTTTCCGAACGCCTTTCGGAGACCTGCCGGGAAAAGGGGATCCGCCTGACCTCCGCGGCGGTGACTGCGGACGGCATTCTCCATCTGACGGTGGGAAAAGCGGATTCCGGCACAGGGGCAGATTCCGGCCAAAGGGCGGAAGACGAAAGGATCGGCGAAATTGAAGTGGGTCAGATCCGCGTGGGCCAGACAGGCGGGGAGGACGGGGGCAGGACGCAGGCAGCTCCCGGTGAGGACGCTTCCGGAAAAACCGTGACGGATGCGGAAGCGGACGAAACCTCAGCGGAAGAACTCCGCCGATCCTTTGCGCAGATACTCGACATGAAACCGGAAAATCTGGAGGTGATCTGGGATGGCTGAACGCAGGACAGAACACGGGGCAGAACGCAGGGCAAACAGCCTGGCAAAAGGCCTGACTGAATGGAAGAAAAAGCTGACTCGGGAAAATATGATCGTGGTGGCTCTCCTGGGGCTTCTCCTTATGGTGATCGCCATTCCCACGGGCGGAAAAAAGGAAACGGATGAAGCGGACGGCACATATTCCGGACAGGACGCGGCGCAGGAGAACGGTAAAAACGGGGAAGCTTCCGAAGGAGAAAATGCGGCGGGAAGCACAGGGTACGCCGAACGGATGGAAAAGGAACTGGAAGAACTGCTTTCCTCCATGGAAGGGGTGGGAGAGGCGAAGGTGATGGTCACGCTGCGCGCTTCCGGCCAGCAGGTGGTGGAAAAGGATGTCCCTTCCGAGTCGGAGCGCACCAGCGAGATGGACAGCGCAGGCGGGACGAGAGAGGTGGAACATGTCAGCGCGGAGGAAAGCACGGTATATATCACAGATTCCGGAGGCAGCCGGACACCTTACGTGTCCCAGACTACCGAGCCGGAGATAGAGGGCGTGACCGTGGTCGCCCAGGGAGGCGGGGACGCCCTGGTCCAGAAAAATATAACAGAAGTGATTCAGGCATTATTTGGTATAGAGGCTCATAAGATTAAAGTAGTTAAGATGAAATAGCAGAAAGCAGAGGGAACAGGAGTGAAAAATGTGTTGAAACGCAATCAGATTATGATTACGGCTCTGGCGATCATGATCGCCGTGGCGGGATATCTGAATTTCGCCGGGACAAAAGCGGGGCAGGAGCAGCTTGC
>DWYY01000145.1 GCA_019118445.1 Candidatus Eisenbergiella merdipullorum
GCGGTAAAACGTTGACATTTTCTGTCTGTCATACAAAACTCCTCCCTTCTATATACAAATAGAAATGAAATTCCCCTTTCTACCTATATTATGGAATATACCATGAGGAAAAACAAGGAAGAAAATCTTAAAAATAATGAAAGATGGAAGAGGGCTTCTTTTTCCGAATCCCCTGTGGTATGATGAAACAAAAACGGAAATGAAGTGTGAAAATATGACTGGAAACGTTGATGCGGAGCAGAATGCTCTTATAAACCGGCTCGCTGAAACAGAGCATCCGGAGAAGATACTGGAAAGTGCACAGCCCTTTATGGAGCTGATGAGCCGTTACCGCTGCGCCATGATGGAAGTGGAGACCAAGCTCAGGGTCCTGGACGAGGAATTTTCCATGACTTATGACAGAAATCCTTTCGAAACCATCAAGAGCAGGCTGAAACGGCCGATCAGCATTATCGAGAAAATGCAGAGGAAGGGTTATCCGCTGACTGTTGAGGAAATTGAAAAGCGGCTGAACGATATCGCAGGGATCCGGGTGATCTGTTCTTTTATCGATGATATCTACACGCTGGCGGATATGCTGGTAAGTCAGGATGACATCCGCCTAGTGGAAAAAAAGGATTATATCGTTACACCTAAGCCGAACGGGTACCGGAGCCTGCATCTGATCCTGGAGATCCCAATCTTTCTTTCCCACAGCAAACGGTATATGAAGGTGGAAGTTCAGTTCCGAACCATTGCCATGGATTTCTGGGCGAGCCTGGACCACAAGCTAAAGTATAAAAAGGATGTGGAAGAACCGGAGCGGATTGCCGCTCAGCTGAAGGAATGCGCGGATATCATCAGCAGCATGGACGAACGGATGCAGCAGATCCGGGACCAGATCGAGACAGGGAAAAAGGAGGAGACATGAAGACGGAGGAGGAGACATGAAGACGGAAGAACGGATGACTCCTTTGATGTGGATTTATCATGGCGAAATTCCCGGTCTGCTCCAGGAGCTGTATGAAACGCCTCCTTTGCGCAGACTTTCCGATGTGGGAATGCATTGTGGCTGCGACTACAGTTCCTTTCCGCTGTTTCAGTTTCGGCCCATGGCGGAACAGGCAGAGCGCTATACCAGAGATCTGCACAGCATGGGAGCAGCGCTGATCGTCCAGCATTTTACGGGGGATCTGAAGCAGAGCGCGGCCGGGCTTCTTCACGATATCGCAACGCCCGTATTCGCTCATGTGGTGGACTTTTTAAAGGGGGACCATGTGCGCCAGGAGGCGACGGAGGAAGCTACAGAAGAGATGATCATAGGCTCTTCGGAGATCATGGCTGCCCTGAAAAAATACGGGCTGAGGGCGGATGAGGTGTGGGATTATCACTGCTATCCCATTGCGGACAACCCCTCGCCCGGCCTTTCGGCAGACCGGCTGGAATACACGCTCGGAAATTTTTACTGCAGAGGGATGAAAAGTCTGGAGGAAATCCGCCGGATGTATGAAAGCCTTTCCTGTGTAAAAAATGAGCGGGGAGAATCGGAACTGGCCTTCGCGGAGGAGGAAACGGCTGTGGAGTTTGCCCTGGGCGCTCTGGAAAACGCCCGGATGTATGCGGCGGATGAGGACCGCTACTGCATGCAGTATCTGGCAGACCTTTTAAAAAGGAGCCTGGAGTGGGGCGTACTGACGCCGGAAAGCCTGTACGGTACAGAGGAGCAGGTGATCGGTCTTCTGCAGAGGGATGAGAGAAGCGGAAGGCTCTGGGAGGAGTACCGGAAGCTTTCCCGTGTCCGCGCGTCCCATCAGAAGCCGGAAGGCTGTTACAGCGTCCGCGTTCCCTCCAAGCTGCGCTGGATCGACCCTCTTTTTCAGCGGGACGGATGCAGGCCCGTCCGCATCAGCGAAGCGAGCAGCGAGGTAAGGAAAGCGATTGAGGAACTGCACAGCTTGGACTTCGACGGCTGGATCTATGCGCCGGAGGGAGCGGAAGCCGCGGCATTTTTTCTGAAAAATATGCAGGGAGAGGACTGTATGACGTGGAAGATTTGGAGACGATAATACTGAGACAGGCATGTCCGGAAGATGCAGGGGCTGTTCTGGAAATTTATGCTCCTTATATCAGAAATACCAATATCACTTTTGAATATGAAGTGCCTTCCCTTCCCGAATTCCGGGAGCGGATGGAGGGGATCATGGAGGGCTATCCCTACCTGGTCTGCGAGATCGATGGCGTGATGGCGGGTTATGCCTATGCCCATCGCTATAAGGAACGGGCGGCATACCAGTGGGACGCGGAACTTTCCGTCTATCTGAGAAAGGAAAATGCGCGCAGGGGCATTGGAAGGGCTTTTTATACGGCTCTTATGGAAATCCTGAAGGAGCAGCATGTGCGGAATGTGTATGGTATCGTCACCAGCCCTAATCCGCCCAGCGAGGCGCTCCATGCCGCTATGGGCTTTCGTCTGGCAGGTGTTTCTCTGAAAACCGGCTATAAGCTGGGAAAATGGATCGATGTATCCTGCTTTGAGCGGCCGCTCGGGGATCCGGACAGCCCTCCGGAAGAGCTGCTAGCGGTGGGTCAGGTGCCGCCGGAGCGGATCGCGGAAATCCTGGAAAGGGCGGCGGGAATGATCCGGCTAAAGAGCGCATCACCGTATAGCATCATGAAGAAGATGCGGCTCCCATAATCTATCCCTTCGCAGATGATGTCTCTGTCGGCATCTTCCCGGAGCTGATGATCAATGTCGCAGATCATTGCAATTCTGGTGAGATGTCGATTCAAGACACATCCAGCCTCGCGAAAGCGGAGTGAAATTTCTGTCTGATTTTTCTATCTAACTTTTTTCGGGCAAAAAACAACGGCCTCCAAGATTCCAGGAAGCCGCTGTTTTGCCGAATTCTTTGAGAGCGATAGACGGGGCTCGAACCCGCGGTCTCGACCTTGGCAAGGTCGCGCGTTACCAACTACGCCACTATCGCACAATTTCATGGGATGCACTGCACCCAGAGCGGGTGATGGGAATCGAACCCACGTATCCAGCTTGGAAGGCTGGTGTTCTACCATTGAACTACACCCGCACACATCAACAATCATACCGTAACCTTCGTTGCAAACGCTCGGAATGAAATGCCCAGAACCGGAATCGAACCAGTGACACGAGGATTTTCAGT
>DWYY01000146.1 GCA_019118445.1 Candidatus Eisenbergiella merdipullorum
TATGGGCGGCCTGGTCGGTACGGTGGTGCTTGCGGTACTCACCGTTGTGCTGACTCCGATCATCAAGCTGGATTCGCCCGGTCCTGTATTTTTCGCCCAGAAAAGGGTGGGCCGTAACGGGCGTATCTTCAAAATGTATAAATTCCGTTCCATGTATGTGGATGCGGAGGAACGCAAGAAGGAACTCATGGCGAAAAATGAGATGAACGGCTTGATGTTCAAGATGGAGGATGATCCCCGTATCACGAGGGTCGGAAAATTTCTGAGAAAGACGAGCCTGGACGAATTCCCGCAGTTTATCAATATCCTGAAGGGCGACATGAGCCTGGTGGGAACGAGGCCGCCGACGCTGGATGAGTTTGAACAGTATAAAACCTATCATAAAAAGAGGCTGAGCTTCCGCCCCGGGCTTACAGGTATGTGGCAGGTGAGCGGAAGGAGCGATATTACGGATTTTGAGGAGATTGTCCGACTGGATGTGGAATATATCAACAACTGGTCCATAGGACTGGATATCAAGATCCTGATAAAAACGATTCTTGCAGTCTTTACGGAGAGCGGCGCAAAATAGAAAGCAGAGCGGCATTCAAAACAATGCCGCTCTGTTTTTTTGTGCAGAATAACAGAGAAAAAAGGAAAAATCTGTTGTAAGTGCCATATATGGCACTTTGTTAAAAGACAAATGTAACAAAAATGGAAAAGTGACAGAATTTAGCATAAAATACTACTACAGTTCAGTGGAAAAAGCAATTCTTACTTTGGGAATATGATAAACTAAACTCGTACCGGGCCTGGTAAATCTTGGAAGTAAGGTGTGCTGAAGATGTTGGATTATGTAGCGATTATGCGCGGTCTGCGGGAAGACAATGATGTGAAGCAGAGAGAAGTTGCGGATTATCTGAATATCGACCAGAGAGTATATTCCCGATATGAACGCGGACAGAATGCGATGCCGGTCCGTTTTATCCCTCTGCTGTGTGATTATTACAACGTATCGGCTGATTACCTGCTTGGACGGACAAAGGAAAAGGATTATCCCGGAGCTGACAGGAACAGAAAGCTTGGCAGCACGAAAAAGAACGGCAAATGAGCAAAAAGGAGAATGGATGAAAAAGCCAAAAGCGGCGGAAAGTCTTTGAGGGACGTTCCGCCGCTTTCGTTTCGGCACTATTTTTTCAGAAAGATCACATATCCCCTTGCGGCAAGAAGGGAAGCGGCCTTTTCGATGGCGTCCGGCTCATAGAATTCAATCCTAAGGACGCCTTCCTCAGCCTCTCGGTTGTGGACGATGCCGATATTCTTGATGCTGATACCGTTTAACGCCAGCAGGGTGGCCACAGAGGCGAGGGAGCCGGCTTCGTCTGGAATTTCCACGTTGATGGTATAAACCTTCTTGATGGGGCCGCTGGAGGCGTCAATGAAGGAATCACGGTAGCGCCTTGCTCCATCAAAAAAGGCATAGAGTCTTTCCGCATCGTGGTTGTCGATCTCTTTCTTCACCTGCTGCAGACTGTCTATGTATTGAGCGAGCAGGTCAGAAATGTTGACCGAATTGGCCAGGCAGATCTGCTGCCACATCACAGTAGAGGATGAAGCAATCCGGGTGATGTCTTTGAAGCCTCCGGCGGCGATCATCTTCATAAGTCCGTCCGGGCTGTCGCTGTCCCGTACCAGGTTCACCAGGGAAGAGGCGACCACATGCGGCAGGTGACTGACCGCCGCTGTGATCTGATCATGCTGCCTGTAATCGAGGATCAGCGGGATGGCACCGATGGAGCGTATCAGCTCCGAAAGATCCTGAATCTTTTCCTTTGCCACCTCTGCGGATGGAGTCAGGATATAATAGGCATTTTCCAGAAGGGAAGCGCGGGAATTGGCAAAGCCGATCCGTTCGCTCCCCGCCATCGGGTGCCCACCGATGAAGCGGGAGGAAAGTCCTTCCCGTTCGGCCAGTTCATGAATGGGCGTCTTGACGCTCCCTACATCCGTCAGGATACTTTCCGGCTGCAGATATTTCTTCAGGAAGCGGAGATTCGCGTTGTTGTGGCTCACCGGTGCGCAGAGAAACACATAGTCCGCGGCACAGAAGGAAGGAGCGCCAAAGTCATCCAGCTCTGAAAAAGTCTCATCCGCGATCCCCTCTGCTTCCGCCTGCAGGAGTGCGCTTTCCTGAATGTCGCAGGCCAGAATGCGTGCGTCAGGCCTGGCCTCCCGCAGGGCTCTCGCGATGGAGCCGCCGATCAGGCCCAATCCGTAAAAGGAACAGGTCAGTGGTTTCATGTTCTTCACTCCTCTTCCGGGGAAGGTTCTTCCAAATCCCTTTTTTCGGGAAACTGCCTTCCCTCCAGTTTCGCATAGGGCATGATCTGTTTCATCAGGGAGTCAAATTTTTCAAAGGTGAGCGACTGGGGGCCGTCCGAAAGGGCATGCGCGGGATCGTTATGCACTTCGATCATCAGGCCGTCTGCGCCGCAGGCGACCGCCGCTTTAGCGAGCGGGGTGACATATTTATAAGCTCCTGCCGCATGGGAAGGGTCCACGATGACAGGAAGGTGGGTCTTCTCCTTCAGAACGGGAACGGCGCTGATGTCCAGCGTGTTGCGTGTTGATGTCTCAAAGGTACGGATGCCGCGTTCGCACAGGACGACGTTGGGATTTCCCTCCGCAATGATGTATTCCGCAGCGTTGAGCCATTCTTCGATGGTGGCGCTTAATCCTCTTTTTAAAAGGACGGGGATGCCGGCACGCCCGGCTTCCTTTAAAAGAATGAAGTTCTGCATGTTCCGCGCGCCGATCTGGATCATGTCCACGTATTTCACTGCTGTCTCCAGAGATTCATGGCTGACCACCTCGCAGACGGTTGCGAGTCCGGTTTCCTTTCCGGCTGTCTGCATGTAGCGGAGCCCTTCCTCCTCAAGCCCCTGGAAGGAGTAGGGGGAGGTGCGCGGCTTATAGGCGCCGCCTCTCAGGATGACGGCCCCTGCCGCCTTCACCGCGCGGGCGACCTCAAGAAGCTGTTCCTCCCCTTCCACCGCGCAGGGGCCGGCCATGACGGTCAGGGTACCAGGACCGATGGAGACGTTTCCCACCCGCACGGTGGAAGGCTCCGGATGAAATTTTTTGTTAGCGAGCTTGTAGGATTCGGTGACGGGCACAATGCGGTCCACATCCTTGAAGCTTATCAGATTTTCCGTGGAAAGCCGGTTTTTGTCTCCGACCACGCCGATGATGGTGACTTCTGTGCCTCTTGACAGGTGGGCGGTCAGCCCGTTTTCCTGAATATAATTGGTGATGGCTTTTATGCTGGTTTCCGCTGCATGCGGTTTCATTACGATGATCATAATTTCTTTTTCCTTTCTGCGTTTGATCTCAGATTTTGGCCAGATACTTTCTGCCCTCAACAATATACCACGTTAAAGTGCGAAAATCAACCGCTCGTTCCGCTGTCACGGCATCCGTTTTGAGGCGGCCCAATGCAAAAAAAATAAATTGTATAAACTGTGGAAAATTGCTTGTAATATTTCCGGACATTTAGTAAAATGTACCCATGGGGTTCTGGAAGAGAAAAATACGGTCTGGTTATCAGCTTGTAATGGGATTGGGGACTTTGACAGAAAACCCGTAAACTGCATAATACGGAGGAATGCACTATGAACATTTACACAACAGACAAGATCCGCAACGTCGTTCTGCTGGGACACGGTGGGTCAGGCAAGACTAGTTTGGTGGAAGCAATGGCGTATCTGTCCGGTATCACATCCAGAATGGGTAAAGTCAGTGACGGAAATACGGTCAGCGATTTCGGCAAGGAAGAACAGAAGAGGAAATTTTCGATCAGCACGTCTGTCGTTCCGATCGAATGGGACGGCGTGAAGATTAACATACTTGATACTCCCGGTTTTTTTGATTTTGTTGGCGAAGTGGAAGAAGCGGTGGGTGCGGCAGATGCGGCGATCATTGTCATTTCCGGCAAAGCCGGAGTGGAAGTGGGAACGCAGAAGGCATGGGAGCTGTGCGACAAGTATAAGCTGCCCCGCATGATATTCGTAACGGATAT
The DNA here is from genome assembly GCA_019118445.1 of Candidatus Eisenbergiella merdipullorum. Taxonomy (GTDB): domain Bacteria; phylum Bacillota; class Clostridia; order Lachnospirales; family Lachnospiraceae; genus Eisenbergiella; species Eisenbergiella merdipullorum. Next base: position 4,058 of record DWYY01000146.1, read on the forward strand.
GGATATTGACAACGCTTCCTATCGTCAGGTGGTGGAGGATATGACGGCTCTTTACGGCAAGAAGATCGCACCGTTCCATCTCCCCATCCGTGAGAATGAGAAGTTTGTCGGCTATATCAACGTGGTTTCCGAGAAGGCATACCGCTGGCAGGGAAAAGAAGTCGTGGAATGCGATATCCCCGAATACAGCAAAGCCAACCTGCAGATCTGCCGGGATACCCTACTGGAAGCGGTTGCGGAGACGAGCGAAGAATTTATGGAGCGGTATTTCGGCGGAGATACCTTCTCTGAGGCGGAGATCCGCGCGGCCATGAGGACGAACGTGGAGGATGGGAGCATCGTTCCCATGTCCATGGGCTCCAACATACTCTGCCAGGGTGTTTATACGCTGCTCGACGATATCGTGAAATACCTGCCCAGCCCGGAAGGCCGCGAGATCGCGGGCATCAACATGAAGACAAAGGAGATTTTCCAGGCCAACTATGATTTCTCCAAGGCAAAGAGCGCGTATATCTTCAAGACGATCGTGGATCCTTTCATCGGAAAATATTCCCTGATCAAGGTTTGCTCCGGCGTACTGAAGCCGGATGACCTGCTCTATAACTACGATAAGGATGTGGAGGAGAAGATCGGAAAGCTTTATGTGATGCAGGGAAACAAACCCGTTGAGGTCAGCGAGCTGCATGCGGGTGATATCGGTGCTCTCGCGAAGCTGACGGGCGCACGGACGGGCAATACGCTGTCCACCAAGCAGACGCCCATTGAATATGGCAAGACGGAAATCTCCATTCCTTATACATATAAGAGGTATAAGGCAAAGAACAAGGCGGATATCGATAAGATTTCCCAGTCCCTGACGAAGATGATGCATGAGGATCTGACGCTGAAGGTGGTGAACGATTCCGAAAATCATCAGACGCTCTTGTACGGGATGGGAGACCAGCATCTGGATGTGGTGGTCAGCCGTCTGATCAATGAGTACAAGGTGGAGGTCGAGCTGAGCAAGCCTAAGGTAGCCTTCCGCGAGACCATCCGTAAGAAATCCGACGTGGAATATAAATATAAGAAGCAGACAGGCGGACACGGCCAGTACGGCCACGTCAAGATGCGTTTCGAGCCCTCCGGGGATCTGGAGACCCCTTACGTGTTTGAACAGGAGGTTGTCGGCGGGGCGATCCCTAAGAACTACTTCCCCGCTGTGGAAAAGGGCCTGCAGGAATCTGTCCAGAAGGGGCCGCTGGCGGCGTATCCGGTTGTCGGTGTGAAGGCCATTCTGTACGATGGATCCTATCATCCGGTAGATTCCTCCGAAATGGCGTTCAAGATGGCAACGATCCAGGCATTTAAGAAGGGCTTTATGGAGGCTAGGCCGGTACTGCTTGAGCCGATCGTATCCCTGAAGGTGACGGTGCCGGATCAGTATACAGGCGATGTGATGGGAGACCTGAACAAACGCCGCGGCAGGGTGCTTGGCATGAACCCGGTTGCCGGTGGAAAACAGGTCATAGAAGCCGATGTTCCCACGATGGAGCTGTATGGCTACTGCACAGACCTGCGTTCCATGACAGGAGGCAGGGGAGACTATTCCTATGAATTTGCCCGTTACGAGCAGGCTCCTTCCGATATCCAGGAGAAAGAGGTTGCCGCAAGGGCTGCCAAGCTGGAAGACGGAAACGATGACTGAGGACTTTTTTAGAGAAGGATAGTGGTTGGGCTGGAAGCGGCACGCGTTGGGGGATGCGCGCCGCTTCCTTTTTTAGCTCCCTGCAAAAGCCAGACTGCGGGTATGCCTTTATCTGAAGAGCAAACAAGAAACCACAAAAATAGTGTTGATTTATGCGTAAATCGGGTGTATGATGGGGCGTGGAAGAATTGAAATGAGTGAAACAGACATAAAACAAAGTATGTGAGGAGAAAGGACGAAGAAGATGAAAATTCTGGATGCAAAATTTGTACAGGACTTTATCAAGATGGCGGACGACGGCTATAAGCAGGGATGGCATGAGAGGAACGGCGGCAACCTTTCCTACAGGATCAAGCCGGAAGAGGTCGAGATCATCAGAAACCGTCTGGATGAAAGAGGCGAATGGACGCCCATCGGTGTCAGCGTGCCGGACCTGGCTGGAGAGTTTTTCATGGTGACGGGAACCGGAAAATATTTCAGAAATATCATCGTTGACCCGGAAGCCTGCCTTACGATCATTGAGATCGATGAGAAAGGAGAGAATTACCGCAAACGCTGGGGACTCGTGGAAGGCGGCGGCCCTACCAGCGAGCTTCCCACCCATCTGATGAACCATGAAGTAAAAAAGCGGGTCAGCGGTGGAAAGCACAGGGTCATCTACCATGCGCATACCACAAATGTGATCGCCCTTACCTTTGTTCTTCCTCTGAAGGATGAGATCTTTACCAGGGAGCTGTGGGAAATGGCAACGGAGTGTCCGATCGTATTTCCGGACGGCGTTGGCGTGATCGGCTGGATGGTCCCGGGCGGAAGGGAGATCGCGCTGAAGACCGGTAAACTGATGGAACAGTATGATGCGGTGATCTGGGCGCATCACGGGATGTTCTGCTCCGGAGAGAACTTTGATCTCACTTTCGGCCTGATGCACACTATTGAGAAGTCCGCCGAGATCCTGATCAAGGTGCTTTCCATGAAGCCAGACAAGCTGCAGACCATTACGCCGGACAACTTCCGTGAATTGGCAGGCGCTTTCCATCTGGAGCTTCCGGAACGTTTCCTTTATGAAAAATGATGCAAGGTCAGCACGCTTCAGAATGTGAGGGACGATGAAAAAGAGAATTTTATATCTGGTGACTGCTGCGGCAGCGCTGATTGCAGCTTTTGTTTATTACTATATTACGCTTCCGGCTATCAACATCCATTCCAGCGGCTTCTGGTTTTTCCTGCTGGGGGCCATTGCCGTTGCTGCGGCGGTTTATGTGCTCAGGAAGGCGGGAAAGGAAATTTTTACTTCCGGAATGGCGTCCGTGCATTTTTCTCTGAAGGAATTTCCGGCCGTCAAATGGCTGGGAATCCTGTTCCTTTTGCTGCTCGCCGTCTATGGGATCGGAACGCTGCTGTCCTCGCCGGTCATAAATGCGAAGAAGTATCAGCAGTTGATGACTGTGGAGACCCGGAATTTTTCAGAGGACATTACCGAGGCGGATTACCGTTCCATTCCTCTTCTGGACAAGGATTCCGCGGCTCTTCTGGGTGACCGGAAAATGGGAAGCCTGGTGGACATGGTTTCCCAGTTTGAAGTGGCGGACGACTACACACAGATCAACTATAATAATGTTCCGGTGCGCGTCACGCCGCTGGTCTATGCCAGTCCCATCAAATGGCTGACCAACCAGAGAAACGGAATTCCCGCCTACATCCGAATTGACATGACCACTCAGGATACGGAATGCGTCATGCTGGAGGAAGGCATCAAATATTCCAAGTCGGAGTATTTTAACCGCAACCTGTACCGGCATATCCGGTTCCGGTTTCCTACCTATATTTTCGGAGATCAGCTTTTCTTTGAGATCGATGACAATGGCGTGCCCTATTGGGTCTGCCCGGTGAAAAAATTCAACATCGGTCTGTTCGGCGGAGAAACGGTGGGCAGGGTGGTCCTGGTCAACGCCGTGACTGGGGAATGTACGGATTACGCGGTGGAAGACGTTCCTACCTGGATCGACAAGGTATATTCCGCCGAGCTTCTGATGCAGCTCTATGACTATTACGGCATGTATCAGCATGGCTTTTTCAACAGCATTCTGGGTCAGCGGGACTGCCTGGTCACCACGGACGGATATAATTATCTGGCGCTGGACGATGACGTGTGGGTCTATACGGGGATCACCTCCGTCAACGGGGACCAGTCCAATGTGGGCTTCGTGCTCATGAACCAGCGCACCATGGAGACCCGCTACTATGAGGTGGAGGGAGCGACGGAGATATCTGCCATGTCCTCTGCGGAGGGCCAGGTTCAGAATCTGGGATACCGGGCAACCTTCCCGCTGCTTTTGAACATCGCGGATGAACCCACCTATTTCATGGCGCTGAAGGACGACGCAGGACTGGTAAAGAAATACGCCATGGTCAACGTGCAGAAATATCAGTGGGTGGCTATCGGGGATACGATCGAGGAATGCGAAAAGAATTATAAGGAACTTCTTTCCACCAACGGCATTGTCAGCCGGTATCAGTCCCAAGAACTAGAGATTTCCGGTGTGATCGAGCTGATCGTTCCCGTAGTGATCGAAGGGAACACGCATTATTATATTGGAATAACGGGCAGCGATGAGCTGTTTGATGTGGATGTATCCGATGAGGAGCTGTACGGGATTGTGCGTTACCAGGAAGGCGACAGGATCAGCCTGAAGTATGTGGAAAATTACGGGCTGAACCCGGTGAGCGGCCTCTTACAGTGAGGACATGGACTTTTTGTGCCGAATTGCTTGACAAACATGTTTTCTGCCCTTAAAATAGGTGGAGTTAAGACGATAGAAGCGACGAAGAGGAAAAGTAGGAGGCAAGCGCTTCAGAGAGCCGCCGGACGGTGCGAGGCGGCAGCGCCCAACTTTGAAACTGGCCTCCAAGCTCCCTTTGCCAAAGCAGTGCGAGTAGTGAAGGGCGGAAAGTCCCGTTACAGGCAAAAAAGCGCATGAAGCGCCTGATAAGGCGCATTTCGTGAAGCAGAGTGGTACCGCGGAAGATTCCCTTCCGTCTCTGGAAACGGAGACGGAAGGGTTTTTTAACATCAGGAACGTCCCGGCGCAAAGCGGACGCTTCGAAATGGAGGAGAAAATGGAAAAGGTTTACAACCCGAAAGAGATCGAGAAAAAATGGCAGGATATCTGGGACGAGGAAAAGGCTTTTGCTGCAGTCAATGATTATACCAAGCCCAAGTATTATGCGCTGGTGGAATTTCCCTATCCGTCCGGACAGGGCCTGCATGTGGGACATCCGCGCCCATATACCGCGCTGGATATCGTCGCCAGAAAGAGGAGGATGGAAGGATACAACGTGCTGTATCCCATGGGATGGGATGCGTTCGGCCTGCCCACGGAAAACTACGCGATCAAGAACCACATCCATCCCAAGATCGTGACAAAGAACAATGTGCACCGCTTCAAGACCCAGCTCAAGTCCCTGGGCTACTCCTTTGACTGGGACAGGGAGATCAACACGACCGACCCCAAATATTATAAGTGGACCCAGTGGATCTTCCTGAAGCTGTTCAAAGCGGGGCTTGCCTATAAGGCGGAGATGCCGATCAACTGGTGTACCTCCTGTAAAGTCGGGCTTGCGAATGAAGAGGTGGTAAACGGCCGCTGTGAGCGCTGCGGAAGCGAAGTCATCCGGAAGGTAAAGAGCCAGTGGATGTTAAAGATCACGGCATATGCGGACAAGCTGATCGACGGCCTGGATACCGTGGATTACATTGAGCGCGTAAAGGTATCCCAGAAGAACTGGATTGGCCGTTCCCATGGTGCTGAGGTGGATTTTGCCATCAAGGGAAAGGAAGAGAAACTCCGCATCTATACCACCAGGCCGGATACCCTGTTCGGCGTCACCTATATGGTCATTTCACCGGAGCATCCTTATATTGAAAAATTTGCGGATGAGATCCAGAATATGGACGAGATCCGCGCTTATCAGGAGCAGGCGGCAAGAAAGTCCGACTTTGAGCGTTCCGAGCTGGCAAAGGAAAAAACGGGTGTCATGATCAGGGGACTGACCGCCATTAACCCTGTCAATAATGAAGAGATTCCGATATGGGTGTCCGATTACGTGCTGATGAGCTACGGGACAGGCGCCATCATGGCTGTTCCCGCTCATGACGAAAGGGACTGGGAGTTTGCTAAGAAATTTAACATGCCCATCATTCAAGTGGTGGAGAGCAGTGCAGGACCGGTTGATGTGAACGAAGCCGCTTTCACGGATGTTGCCACCGGAAAACTAGTCAATTCCGGATTCCTGAACGGCATGGAAGTGACGGAGGCGAAAAAGGCCATTATCGAATATCTGGAAAAGAACGGCCTTGGCACGCCAAAGACCAATTACAAGCTCAGGGACTGGGTGTTCTCCAGGCAGCGTTACTGGGGCGAGCCGATCCCGATCGTGCATTGCCCCAAGTGCGGTTATGTGCCTCTGCCGGAAGACCAGCTTCCGCTGGAGCTTCCCGACGTGGAAAGCTACATGCCTACTGATACCGGGGAATCTCCGCTGGCGGCGATGAGAGACTGGGTGGAGACCACCTGCCCTGTCTGCGGCGGTCCTGCAGAGCGTGAGACGGATACCATGCCGCAGTGGGCGGGTTCATCCTGGTACTTCCTGCGCTATACGGACCCGCATAACGACGAGGCGCTGGCCAGCCCTGAGGCGCTGAAATACTGGATGCCCGTTGACTGGTACAACGGCGGAATGGAGCATACCACCCTGCATCTTCTTTATTCCCGGTTCTGGCATCGTTTCCTGTATGACCAGGGCGTGGTCCCCTGTCCGGAACCCTACAAGAAGAGGACCTCTCACGGCATGATCCTGGGTGAAAACGGGGAGAAGATGAGCAAATCCCGTGGAAATGTGGTAAATCCTGATGATATTGTGAACGATTTCGGCGCGGATACCCTGCGTACCTACGAAATGTTCATCGGAGCCTTTGAACTGAGCGCGGCATGGAGCCAAGAGGGCGTGAAGGGCTGCCGCCGTTTTCTGGACCGTGTCTGGAAGCTTCAGGATCTGGTGACGGACGAGGAAGGCTATTCCAAAGAGCTGGAAACGAAGATGCATCAGACCATCAAAAAGGTTTCCGGCGATTATGAAAACATGAAATACAACACCGCTATTGCGGCGCTCATGTCCCTGATCAACGATTTCTACAAGGCCGGAAAGGTGACGAGGGATGAATTCAAGACCTTTATCACCCTGCTGAACCCCGTTGCCCCGCATATCACGGAGGAACTTTGGGAGCTGAAAGGATACGGCGGAAGGCTGTATCAGACCGCCTGGCCTGTCTGGGATGAGGTAAAGACAGTAGAATCCGTAGTTGAAGTCGCCGTCCAGGTAAACGGCAAGCTGCGTGCTACGGTAAAACTTTCCGCTGACGCGGATAAGGAGACGGCGGTCGCGGCCGGC
>DWYY01000147.1 GCA_019118445.1 Candidatus Eisenbergiella merdipullorum
GGCTTCCAGATAGGAGTTGCCATCCTGCTCAAACACGTATCCCGGATCCAGCTCTATCTGACAGGAAACCTTTTCAGGACATTCCACCTCAAGCCTGATCCGCTCGGCGTCCCGTTTCCAGCAGGTCTTAACCTCCCCGGCAGGAAGCTTATGGCTGGCCATGGCAAAAGTAAGGCTCTCTATAAATTTGGGCCGGATGGAAACCCTGTCCCACCTCTCCACACAAATGCCGCCGGGATAGCGCATATACCACTGCACAACGTCTCCCAGAAAATGATGATCCTGGGACACCCGCCGGCGCTTCTCATCAGGCAGCATCTGTTCCGGCAGTGTCGTATAGCCTTCTTTTACAAAATATCCATAGGATGGATACTCTTCGCCCGTGATCATCCGGTACGCCAGCTCCGATTCCCCGAAGCCGGAAAGCACATGGAAAAGCACGCGCAGGCCCAGAAAACCACTGGTGAGCTTCTCCCCATCCCGCCGGATGATCTCAAGGAGCCGCCGGAAAGCCTCCGGTTTCTCTCCCGTCTCAAAAATATCATAATAAATGCCCATGGCCTGAGCCGTCTGACAGGCGCTTCGCACCAGCATGGTGTCAAAATCCACATATTTTTTCCGAATGGCCAGGCGGATCTCGCGCCCCAGACTGCGGGCAAAGCTTTCATGAAGCGGCAGTCCCACAGCTTCAAACATAATTTCCGCTTTCCGGCACATGTTATATACCATCACGCTGTCAGTAAATCCCAGGGGCGCCTGATAATCGCCGGCTCCCCGATCCACCGGAACCCAGTCGCCGAGGCCGATGGCCACGATCCCATCCGCATCCCTTTTCCCGGAAATATATTCCAGATACCTGAGCATGGCAGGGGCGTTTTCGAGGATGGCCTCCTTCTCGCCCCGATACTTGTAAATGATATATGGAAGCTCAAACAAAACGGCATCCCATGCCGGTCCGTTGCCCCAATCATATCCCCAATCGCCAGTAGGAACGATTCCGGGCAGCTGTCCGTCCTTTTTCTGGGCGCAGCGGATATTAAAAAGCCATTCCCGCCAGCTCTTTTCCGCTCCCATCGTCAGTATCATATGTTCCGCGGAAATCTGCGCGTCCCCGGTCCAGCCGTTTTTCTCCCGATGGGGACAGTCCGTGGGGAAATAATAAAAGTTTGCCCTGTCGCTCCTTCTTCCCATCTCGTAGATGGCGTTTGCCGTCTCGTCCGAGCAGGAAAAGCTTCCCCTCTCCTCCAGGCCGGAGCTCATCACCAGATAGGTCAGAAGCTCCGGTTTCGCCTGTTCCTCCTCTATGCCGGTCACATAGAGATACCGGAAGCCATGGTAGGTAAACATCGGCTCAAAGATTTCCTCCTCTTCGCCTCCCACAATATAGATGTCTCTCTGGGAATAGCCATCCGGGAAAAAGTTGATGTTGCTGAAATCCAGAGCGCCGTCTTTCAGCTGTTCGCCGCATTGAATATCGATTCTCTGACCCGCATGGCCCTTGATCCTCAGCCGGAAGATCCCTGCATTATTCTCTCCGAAATCATAAAGCCAGCCGCCCGTCTCTGCCACAGGCTTCTCCGGCGGCTCCTGGCCGCAGAGCCCCTCTATCACGTCATCCCTGGCCGTATACTCCGCCAGGCTGCCAGGCCGGATGCTCACCGGAGCCAATTCCTTCCTGACCACAATAGGCTCCACTTCGCAGAGCCTGGCCTCCCCTCTGGGCCGCTCTGCCACAAGAGGAGCATGCCAGCTTTCATCCTCCGTAAATCCCGGTTCCTTCCAGCCCTGCTCCTCCAGTCTCTTATCAAAAAAGACGCCGGAGCGCAGATCATTAAAGAAAACAGGTCCTTTTTTGCACGTAAAATCCATTCCTTCAAAATGAAGCTTCCTGTCCTCATTTTCAATCTCCACAGAGATGGCAAGCTTAGGCGCGGAATTCCACACATTGTCCACAAAATCCCAGACCCTGGTCTTGGCGTTCTGAAATCCATCTCCCAGCATAACGCCGATCACATTTTCTCCCTCACGAAGACAGGGCGTAATATCATACCGGTCATAGTAGACGATGTGATCGCTGTTGGAAATATAAGGAGCAAGATACCCCTTCGTGATCTTTTTTCCATTTACAAACAGATCGTAAAATCCCAGGCCGCAGATGAGGATTTCCCCCTTCCGCTCTCCCTTTTTCAGGGAAAAGCTTTTCCGGAACAGCGGAGCCTGTACGTGGTGAATATAGGTGGAGCGCTCTCTGCACTCGCTGACAAACCGATTTGAAAATACCATAATCACACCTCTCTTTTGAGTCCTTCCTCAGGGTCAGTCCATCCCCGTAAGCACACAGTCGATCTCCGCCGCGAAATGATTGGCGGGATTTACCACATAGAAATAAAACAGATCGCTTTCCTCCACATCCGTCAGGCGGATCTCGATGTCATGAGCTCCGGCGGCCAGACGAAGGGTGGCACATTTTTCAGACGGAGCCCGGTGATAGGCGGGAATCAGGGGCGTATCCAGATCGCTTTTTACAACGGTCCTGCCGTCCACCAGAAGGGCCGCAGGCTTTCTGCAGACCACCAGAAGGCGCACTTCCTTTTCCTCCGGAAGCCAGAGGCGGGAAGATGCCTTGAGCATCCGAGCTTTTCCTTCCGAAAGGCCGGCCTGCTTCAGACGCACTGCGGAGTCCGTCCCGTGGAAGATTCCAGGGGAAATGCCGTCTGCTTCCAGCTTCCAGTCATTCGTCGCCATCAGCGTAAACGGGACTTCCATCTGCGTCCAGTGCCCTTCAATCTCCTGTTTCAGAACGAAACGGCAGGAATAATATGCACGCCTGGGGACACTCTTTTCCGCTTTGACCTGAAAATCAACCGTCTGCCGCCCGCCAGGCGCGATGGACACGTGACTGCCGCACCCTCCTGCGGCCGGGGCCTTCCCTCCTTCGGACATCACTTCCAGTCCGGAAGGCGTCTGCGCTGTGATGTCCAGTGTGTAGGGAACCAGGCTTTTATTTTGTACCGTCAGATACACCGTTTTGGTTTCTCCCGGCGCGATGGACGGATTTTTGTCCTCATACTGCGTTTCACAGATCAGTTCGCAGCAGGCAAAGGAGCCCTCCGGAAGAAGCGTAATCTCCCGGTCCGTCTCCCGGTTCACAGAAAAAATCCCCTTGTCCGGCGCGGCTTCATAAACAGCTGCTGCCAGCTTCGCCGCACGGATCGAACGCTCTGTCAGCTCCCCGATGGTCTTCGGCACGTCAAAACCGTAGATCGGGCTGCTCACCAGGATCTTTTCGCCCAGCGGCTTCACCCACTGTTCATCCAGATAGGACGTGCCGTACAGGATTCCCATGATGGAGGCGATGGTCGCGCAGGTGCAGTCCGTGTCATAGCCGCAGTCCGTTGTGATCAGCAGCCGTTCGGTGAACCCCTCTCCATATAAAAGACCCATCAGCGTAAACGCAATATTAAGAGGCGCATCCGTAAAGTTTTCCCCTCCGAACTCTTCGATCAGAAGCTCTCTGTTTTCCTTCCAGCTCTTTTTCTCCCTCCAGGAGTGTAACAGAAGCCGAACCGCCCCCGCCGTCCTGCTGTCTTCAGGGAGATAGGAAAGAGCGGTCACGATCAGCTTCTCCACATCCGTTTCTTCAAAAGCAAGGCACTCCAGCACCGCGAAGAAAACCTCTCCCCAGACGCCTTCTCCCCCGGCGTGGTCCACACGGGCATCCTGGCAGGCATAATATGCTGCAAGCTCCGGCTTTCCCGCGCAGACGATGCCCCACAGCTCCGAACGGATGGGCGAACCCATGCAGTCCGTGAAAAAATTGTTGTAGCAGCCGGACAGGGGCGGCCTGAGCCCTTTTCTCATGTTGGTCAGCGCATGTCCGTATTCATCAAACTGAAAATGCACATGGCTCAGCCACTCCTTCGCCAGGTTCGCGCTCGTCACCTGTCCCGCGTACTGCTCCAGGCAGTGCAGGTTTACGAGCTGCAGGTCCAGATCGTCATTTTCCACCGCGGTCACAAACTCCTGGGTATACCCCTTTATATCCAGAAGCTCCATGATCCCCTCAAGCGGTCCTCCCAGCGTCCCGCCGATATTTTTACCCATCCAGCAGGCGTATACTTTGTCTCTGAACCGTTCTTCCGTAAGCATGTTTTCCTCCTTATCCCATTTCTTCTTCCACGATCTGCCGGATCCGTTTCAGCAGAGCCTCATCTGCCGCGTTCTCCCCTTCCCCAGTCTCAGGCACATAATGATTCTCTGATATCTGAACAGAAAACAGGGTTTTCATCCAGACACAGGCCAGCAGGTATCTGCCATAAGGAATGCTCATGTGAAAGCCGTCTCTGCACAGAGAGATACCTCCCTCCGAAACCCGAAACGGCTCCTGCTGCCGTGCCTTCTGAATGATATCCCCGGAGGGAATCAGCCGCAGATGATATTTTTCAGCCATGGCAGAATAGCACCTTTTCAGACGCGCATACATTTCCTCCTGATTCCTGTTATAACGCATGAAATTGGCGTGAGAACTTCCGATCTCATAGGCCCAGGTCTCCTGCAGAAGAATCTCCGCCTGCGGTGAGGACTGCTTCAGGCGCTCTTTTAAATGATCCAGCATCAGTCCCAGAAACGGCTCATAGGTATCCATCCAGCCGCTGTCGTGGCTGGCCTGCTGGGTTACGACATAATCCCATTTTTCCTCCCGCAGGACCTCGTCGATGGAAACCATTCTCTCCGTTGCCTTTCCGTTCAGCTGGTACTGGTAGGCCGCTTCTCCAGTCTCGATATTCTGCCAGTGCCGCTCCAGCGGACATCCCCCGATATACAGATTTACCACCTTCGTTTCAATTCCTGCGGCCTCTGCCATCTGATGCAGATACCTGGCAGCATCCTCAGAAAAGCTGTTTCCGATTGCAAGGATATTTTTCATGCTGTTGTTCCTCCCTTTGTAACAGACCCGGCATAATCCCCGTTTTCTTAATACTATCTCAGCAATATGAAGCATTGTAAAGTGTTTTTTCCTGCTTTTTTGTTTCACATTTTTCCTGCTTTTTCATTTCACAGGAGGATACCCTTTTCACCGGTTCGATCTTAATATTCCTGCACCCTTCCCCAATCTGAACGCCGTCTGTACCCAGCTTTCCATGCGCCATTTTCCAGATAACGGTTATTGTAAAAGATCAGGTTCTCCACATTGGCAGCATATAAGAATCTTTCCTCGTGCATCTCAAAGGTATTATATCTGAAATTTGCATCTGCGGTTATCCCTCCTCCAATAAAGGCTCCGAAGCCGTTTCTATATCAGTCACCGCTAAATGCCATGCTTCTGACAAGCGTGCCGCAGGGATCATGACATTCAGCCATCGTCTGCATATGAAGATAGCTTATACCCGTCGGCGCGGGCGCTTTCTGCCTCACGTAAAAGAGCAGACGATTTTCACAGAAGACAGATGCCTGGTCGCGGTCAAAAGCGATTGTCACATCATGCCAGACAGCCGGTTCCAGCGTGCGGGAATCAAGTTCAAAATCATAGACAGCGTAAAGCCCTGCATATTCGTCACTGGGATTCATCCAGTGGTCACACAGACGCACGAGAAGTCCAGAGCCTTCTATCCGAAGCTGCAGCTTTAAGGTTCCTCTGGCCGCTGCGGGGAAGTTCCATACCGCACCCTGAAGCTCGCTTACAAGCCGTTCGTCATGTATCCGGCAGATCTGCAGAACCTCGCCTCCGTTACAGTCGGGATCCGGCACCAGCAGCGCGCCGTTCGTGCGGTTCCAGGCACAGTGGCCGTTGTAACCACGGGCGATACAGCTATCGCTGAGACTCTTTACATACAAATGCGTCGAGAGATGTTCCAGACCGAGGGAAAAATCCTCGCTCCTTTGCCTTTCATACAGCCAGTCCACATCAAAGACCGCCAGACGCCGGGACACCGCATTCTGCCCATATGACACCAGTATTTTCCCATAGGGAAGCTCAAGCGCCTGGAACTGATGCACACTCTTGTCAATCGAGCTCCCGC
>DWYY01000148.1 GCA_019118445.1 Candidatus Eisenbergiella merdipullorum
TACAAGAAGATCCGTTATAAGGGTGTGGTCTGCGACCGCTGCGGCGTGGAAGTGACCAAGTCCAGCGTCCGCAGAGAGCGTATGGGCCACATCGAGCTTGCGGCTCCCGTTTCCCACATCTGGTACTTTAAGGGGATTCCCAGCCGTATGGGACTGATCCTGGATCTGTCTCCCAGAGTGCTGGAGAAGGTGCTTTACTTCGCTTCCTACATCGTTCTGGATAAGGGCGAGAGCAATCTGGAATACAAACAGGTGCTGTCCGAGAAGGAATATCAGGACGCCAGAGAGACCTGGGGAAACAAGTTCCGCGCAGGCATGGGAGCGGAGTCCATCAAGGAGCTGCTGCTCGCCATCGATCTGGAAAAGGAATCCGCTGAGCTGAAGGAAGGTTTAAAGGAATCCTCCGGACAGAAGCGCGCAAGGATCATCAAGCGCCTCGAGGTGGTGGAAGCGTTCCGTGAGTCCGGAAACCGCCCGGAATGGATGATCCTGGATGCCATCCCGGTCATCCCTCCGGATCTGCGTCCCATGGTACAGCTGGACGGCGGCCGTTTCGCAACGAGCGACTTAAACGACCTGTACCGCAGGATCATCAATAGAAACAACCGTCTGAAAAGACTGCTGGAGCTTGGCGCTCCGGATATCATCGTTCGCAATGAAAAGAGAATGCTGCAGGAAGCGGTGGATGCGCTGATTGACAACGGCAGAAGGGGACGCCCGGTAACGGGACCTGGAAACCGCGCACTGAAGTCCCTTTCCGACATGCTGAAGGGTAAGTCCGGACGTTTTCGTCAGAACCTGCTCGGAAAGCGTGTTGACTATTCCGGACGAAGCGTTATCGTTGTAGGTCCTGAGCTGAAAATCTATCAGTGCGGCCTGCCCAAGGAGATGGCCATCGAGCTGTTCAAGCCTTTCGTGATGAAGGAGCTGGTGGCAAGAGGCATTTCCCAGAACATCAAGAATGCGAAAAAGCTGGTTGAAAGACTGGACTCCCAGGTATGGGATGTGCTGGAAGATGTGATCAAGGAGCATCCGGTGATGCTGAACCGCGCCCCTACGCTTCACAGACTGGGCATCCAGGCATTCGAGCCCATTCTGGTAGAGGGTAAGGCGATCAAGCTGCATCCTCTGGTATGTACCGCCTTCAACGCCGACTTCGACGGTGACCAGATGGCCGTACACCTTCCGCTTTCCGTGGAAGCACAGGCGGAATGCCGCTTCATGCTGCTCTCCCCGAACAACCTGCTGAAGCCATCCGATGGAGGCCCTGTGGCAGTTCCTTCCCAGGATATGGTTCTGGGAATCTACTATCTGACCCAGGAGAGACCCGGCGCAAAGGGAGAAGGCAAATACTTCAAGAGCCTGAACGAAGCGATCCTGGCTTATGAAAACCAGGCGCTGACCCTGCATTCCAGGATCCGCGTGAAGGTGACGAAGACCATGCCCGACGGCACGGTGCTTTCCGATATCGTGGAATCCACGCTGGGACGTTTCATCTTCAATGAGATCCTGCCTCAGGATCTGGGATTTGTGGACAGAAGCGTACCGGAAAACGCGCTGAAGCTGGAAGTGGATTTCCATGTCAGCAAGAAAGGCCTGAAGCAGATCCTGGAGAAGGTTATCAATATCCATGGCTCATCCAAGATGGCTGAGGTGCTGGATGATATCAAGTCCACCGGGTATAAATATTCCACTAGAGCGGCCATGACCGTATCCATTTCCGATATGACCGTGCCCGCACAGAAGCCGGAGATGCTGGCGAAGGCGCAGGCAACTGTAGACCGGATTTCCCAGAACTTCCGCCGCGGCCTGATCACGGAGGAAGAGCGTTATCGTGCGGTTGTGGAGACCTGGAACGAGACGGATAAGGAACTGACCGATGTTCTGCTCGCAGGACTGGATAAATATAATAACATCTTCATGATGGCGGACTCCGGAGCCCGTGGCTCCAATCAGCAGATCAAGCAGCTTGCGGGCATGCGCGGACTGATGGCGGATACCACCGGACGTACCATTGAGCTGCCCATCAAGTCCAACTTCCGTGAAGGACTGGACGTACTGGAATATTTCATGTCGGCGCACGGCGCCCGTAAGGGACTGTCCGATACCGCGCTGCGTACCGCTGACTCCGGATACCTGACCAGAAGAATGGTTGATGTATCCCAGGAGCTGATCATCCGGGAGGCAGACTGCAGCGAAGGAAAGGATGAGCTCCCCGGACTGGAGGTCAGCGCTTTCATGGACGGCAAGGAGACCATTGAAAGCCTGAAGGACCGTATCACGGGAAGAGTATCCTGCGAGGACATCTGCGACCGTGACGGAAACGTGATCGTAAAAAGGAATCACATGATCACTCCCAGCCGCGCGGAACGCATTTTAAGCTCTGGCGTAGATAAAAAGGGAGAGCCCATTGAAAAGGTGAAGATCCGCACGATCCTGAGCTGCCGTTCCCACGATGGGATCTGCGCGAAGTGCTATGGCGCAAACATGGCGACCGGCGAGGAAGTGCAGGTGGGTGAAGCGGTCGGAATCATCGCGGCACAGTCCATCGGCGAGCCCGGTACTCAGCTTACTATGCGTACCTTCCATACCGGCGGTGTGGCGGGCGACGATATCACACAGGGTCTTCCCCGTGTTGAGGAGCTGTTTGAGGCCAGAAAGCCTAAGGGACTTGCGATCATCGCGGAGTTCGGCGGCACGGCCGTGATCAAGGATACCAAAAAGAAGCGCGAAGTCATCATCACCAATCATGAGACCGGAGAATCCAAGGCATACCTGATCCCTTACGGCTCCAGGATCAAGGTGGTAGACGGCCAGGAGCTGGAGGCCGGCGACGAGCTGACAGAAGGTAGCGTAAATCCTCATGATCTGCTGAAGATCAAGGGAATCCGCGCGGTACAGGATTATATGCTCCGCGAGGTACAGCGCGTATACCGTCTTCAGGGCGTGGATATCAGCGACAAGCATATCGAAGTCATCGTGCGCCAGATGCTGAAGAAGGTGCGCATTGAGGAGAGCGGGGATACGGATTTCCTTCCCGGAACCCTGGTTGACGCGCTGGAGTATGAAGACCTGAATGAGTCCCTGATCGCCGAGGGCAAGCAGCCTGCGGACGGAAAGCAGATCCTTCTGGGAATCACGAAGGCAGCTCTTGCTACCAATTCCTTCCTGTCCGCGGCATCCTTCCAGGAGACCACCAAGGTTCTGACGGAAGCTGCCATCAAGGGCAAGGTGGATCCGCTGATCGGTCTGAAGGAGAATGTTATTATCGGTAAGCTGATCCCGGCGGGAACCGGTATGAAGCGCTACCGCGACGTGCATCTGAGCACGGATATCGGACTGGAGGATACGCTGGATCTGGACGACGAGCTGGACTTCGACGATGAACCGGCAGAGGGCGTGGAAGCCAAAATGCCGGAACCCGAAGAGGAAAACGTTGATATCCCGGAAGAAGAAGACGCGGAGCCGGAGACAGACGAAGCGGAGGACGACGAGGCGGAAACCGTATCGGTCGGAGCAGAAGAAGAATAAAGAGCAGGATATTCCAAGAGTATCCTGTATATTTCCAGAAGGAAAAAAATGGCTTCTTCATCGAACTTTGACAGGTAAGACCGCTGAGAAACGATGAGAGAATAAATATCATATTTCATGAAACAGACGCCATGAAGGCATCAGCCTCTCCCCAGGAGAGGATGTCTTCATGGCGTTTTTTCGTCTGAAAAAGAAAGAGGTGCGCATGAAAAGAAAAACAGCGGCAGCATTCTGTGCTGTCCTTCTTCTGGCATCCGCAGTATTTGCCGGATGCGGGAGAGCGGATGGTACGGAGGATAGGGGTCAGACAGTTCAGACGCAGACAGCGTTGGAAGCCTCAGGTATTTCCGGGACGCCGGCAGGGCAGACGACAGAAGAAGCTTCCGTCATCGTGACTATGCCCGTCACTTCGGAGCCGGAGGCGGGGTTTGATCCGGTCTACGGCTGGGGAGCGGGGGAGCATGTGCATGAACCACTGATCCAGAGCACGCTTACCACAACAACGACAGACCTTCAGATCGGGCTTGATCTGGCAGTGGATTATTCGGTGTCTGAGGACGGCCTTCTGTGGACAGTGGTCATCCGGGATGATGTGTATTTTACGGACGGGGAGAAGCTGACCGCTTCGGATGTGGCTTTTACCTACAACCTCTGTGCCGCAAACAGCAGCGTAAATGATTTTACCATGCTGGAGAGGGCGGAAGCGGTGGATGACGTTACGGTGGAATTCCACATGAACCGGCCATTTTCCATCTGGCCCTATACTATGGCAGTCGTGGGGATCGTGCCGGAGCACGCCTATGATGAAAACTATGGCTCTGAGCCCATCGGCTCCGGCCGCTATATCCTGCGGCAGTGGGACAGAGGGCAGCAGGTGATCCTGGAGGCCAATCCGGATTATTATGGCGGTGAAGTGAAAATGAAGCGGGTCACCGTACTTTTCATGGAGGAGGACGCAGCTCTTGCGGCCGCCATGGCCGGACAGGTGGATGTGGCGCATACCGCCGCCTCCTATGCGGATCAGCTGGTGGAAGGCTATGGCCTTCTGCGGGTGGAGAGCGTGGACAACCGGGGCATCAACCTGCCGGCCGTTTCCTCACATGAGGAGGATGGTGTGACGGTGGGAAATAATGTGACCAGTGATATTGCCATCCGTCGTGCGGTGAACATTGGGATCGACCGGGAAGAGATGATCGAAAATGTGCTGAACGGCTATGGAACGCCGGCTTACAGCGTCTGCGACAAGCTGCCCTGGTATAACGAAGATTCCCGGGTGGAATACGATTTTCAGGAAGCGGTGCGTATACTAGAGGAAGCGGGCTGGGTGGAAGGAAGCGACGGCATCCGGGAAAAGAATGGCGTGCGCGCGGCTTTTACCGTGATGTATCAGCCGGATGATTCCGTGCGTCAGGCGCTTGCGGCGGACCTGGCAAACCAGTGCGCCCGCCTCGGGATTGAGGTAGAGCTTCAAGGCGCAGGCTGGGACGTGGCTTATACCAACGCCCTTTCCCAGCCGCTCATGTGGGGATGGGGCGCGCACACTCCCATGGAGCTGTACAACATCTATCATACGGCGCCGGGAAGCGGCAGCGCCCAGTATTCCCCATATTCCAACGAAACGGTGGACGCCTATATGGATCAGGCGCTTGCGGCGGACAGCCTGGAGGAGGCTTACGGATTGTGGCAGAAGGCGCAGTGGGACGGCAGTACGGGCGTGACCCAGCAGGGAGATATCCCCTGGGTGTGGCTGTGCAATGTGGATCACCTCTATTATGTGAGGGATGGCCTGCAGATCGCGGAGCAGAAGATCCATCCACACGGACACGGCTGGTCCCTGGTCAACAACGTGGATCAGTGGGAGTGGAAAAGTTGAAAAAAACAGTGTGTTTCATTTTGCAAAATCTTATAAAAATGTTGCTTTTACTTTTGGCGGTCAGCGCCGTTACCTTCGCTCTGGTCAGTCTCTCACCGGTGAATCCGCTTCAGGCCAACGTGGGACAGGCGGCGCTCGGGACCATGAGCGCCGCGCAGAGGGAGAAGCTGGAGGAATACTGGGGCGTGAATACGCCGCCCCTTAAACGGTACCTGGGCTGGCTGAAGGACGCTGTGCGGGGGGATATGGGAACTTCGCTGCTCTACCGGAGGCCGGTATGGGAGGTGATCGGGGAAAAGCTGGAAAGCTCCCTTCTTCTGCTGGCAATCTCATGGCTGCTGTCCGGCATCCTGGGATTTGCCCTTGGGGTTGCCGCTGGAGCCAACGCCGGCCGGTGGCCGGATAGGTTGATCGGCGGCTACTGCCTGGTGATCGCGGGTACGCCGGTTTTCTGGCTTGCCCTGCTTTTGCTCCTGGTATTTGCGGTGCAGCTCGGCCTTTTCCCGGTGGCCCTGAGCGTTCCCATCGGGATGGAGGCGGAGCGGGTGACGTTCGCGGACCGGCTGTACCACGCTGTGCTTCCCGCCCTCACTCTGAGCATCACCGGCGTGTCCAATATCGCCCTGCATACCAGGCAGAAAATGACGGAAGTCATGGAAAGCGATTACATGCTGTTCGCCCGTTCCAGAGGGGAAGGGAAATGGCAGCGGATCAGAAGGCATGGGCTGAGAAATCTCCTGCTTCCTGCCCTTACCCTGCAGTTTTCTTCCGTCAGCGAGATTATCGGCGGCTCCGTCATGGTGGAACAGGTTTTTTCCTATCCTGGACTGGGACAGGCAGCGGTGACCGCAGGCATCGGAAGCGACGTGCCCCTTCTGATGGGGATTACGTGTGTGACGGCAGCAATCGTATTTGCCGGGAATTTCCTGGCAAATCTGTTGTACGGCGTAGTGGACCCGCGCATGCGCAGGGAAGGGAGGTAAGGGAGGATGGCAAACCGTAGAAAAAGGACCCTTTTGCTTTTCCTGGCCGCGGCGCTCCTGCTTACAGGGATCGGGATGGCCGGATATTTCTGCCATGGCGCGGCCGGTGTGACTGATTTTTCCCGGAAAAACAGCGCGCCCTGCCTGGAATATCCGTTTGGTACGGACTGGATGGGAAGGGATATGTTTACCAGGACGCTTGCTGGGCTTTCCCTGAGCCTGCGTATTGGCCTTCTCACGGCAGGGATCAGCGCCTGCCTGGCCCTTGTCCTCGGCACGGCGGCGGCAGTGTCAGGCAGGCGGGTAGATGCCTGCATCAGTTTTGTCATAGATGCGGTCATGGGAATCCCGCACATCCTGCTCCTTTTGCTGATCTCCTATGCCTGCGGCAGAGGGATGCGCGGTGTGGTGGTCGGTGTGGCGCTCACCCACTGGCCTTCGCTGGCCCGTCTGATCCGTGGGGAGGTCCTGCAGTTGAAGGAGAGCGAATACATCCGGACCGCCGCAAAGCTCGGGACGGGAAGGATTCAGATCGCGGTCCGGCACATGCTGCCCCACCTGTTTCCCCAGTTCGCTGTGGGGCTTGTGCTCATGTTTCCCCATGCCATCCTGCATGAGGCGAGCATCACCTTCCTGGGCTTCGGCCTGCCTAGCGAGGAACCGGCCATTGGCGTGATCCTTTCAGAAAGCATGCGCTACCTGATCACAGGGAACTGGTGGCTGGCGCTGTTCCCGGGACTGATGCTGGTTATGACCGTGATGCTATTTTATGCGGTGGGGAATGCCCTGCAGAAGCTGCTGGACCCGTCCAGCGCGCAGGAGTGACAACAGGAGAGTGGCGAAAAATGGGAAAAACGGCTATAATATTGGAGAAAAAAGAGGAGCTCCTTTCCATCCGCGGTCTTTCCATCCGGTTCCGTCAGTATAAGGGCGGAAGCGGCCATCAGGCTTTTTCTCAGGCCGATCTTTCGGTGATCTCCGGCCTGGATGTGACAGTCCGCAGGGGTGAGGTCGTGGCCGTGGTCGGCGCGAGCGGTTCCGGGAAAAGCCTTCTGGCCCACGCGGTCCTTGGCCTGCTTCCCGCTAACGCATTTCTGGAAGGAAGCATCCGTTACCGTGGAAAAGAGCTGTGCCCACAGGATCAGAAGGGGAAGAAGAAGGCGTTTTTCCGCTCTCGTGAATCGGGAGGCGTGCCGGGGATCGCGCTGGTCCCTCAGAGCGTGACCTGGCTGGACCCTTTGATGAAGATCGGAAGACAGGTCCTGGGCGGAAGAAAAACACCGGAGGCCAGACAGAGGATGCGGATGCTGTTCGCGCGTTATGGGCTTTCCGGAGAGGTGGAGAACCTGTATCCGTTTGAGTGTTCCGGAGGCATGATCCGGCGGATCCTGCTGACGGCGGCGCTCATGGACGATCCGGAGCTGATCATCGCGGATGAGCCGACGCCCGGAATGGACGCCTCCCTGGCCAAACAGGCCATGGACGAGCTGCGCGGCTTTGCGGATGAGGGAGGAGGCGTGCTGCTGATCACCCATGACATTGAACTGGCGCTCAGAGGCGCGGACCGGATCGCCGTTTTCTATGCGGGGACCACGGTGGAGGTCGCGGCTGCGGCGGATTTTGAAGAGGAAAAGCGGCTGCGCCATCCTTACACGAAGGCCCTGTGGCGTGCCATGCCGGCAAACGGTTTTGCGGCGGTTTCCGGGATGCAGCCCTATGTGAAAGATCTGCCGGAGGGCTGTGTGTACCAGGATCGCTGCCCGTATTTTTCCCCCGCGTGCCGCGGAAAGATCCCGCTGCGTTCGGTCAGGGGCGGGCTGGTGCGCTGCATCCGCCCTTTTGACAGGGAGATGCGGATGGAGAAGGAAGACAGTGACCCGGGATGGGGGATGAAAACGGGAAATGTTCCGGAAAGAGAGGAAGCCGCCTATGCTGGAAGCGAAGAATCTGATGTTTTCTTATGAAAAGAAGCCTTCTTCCCGGATGGTCATAAACGACATAAGCCTGTCCATCGCTTCCGGGGAACGGGTAGGAATCCTTGCGCCGAGCGGTTTTGGGAAGACCACCCTGTTGAAGCTGCTCGGCGGATACCTGTCTCCGGATTCCGGCTGTGTCCTGGCGGACGGACAGCCCCTGCCTAATAAGGGCCGCTGTCCGGTGCAGCTCATCTGGCAGCATCCGGAGAAAGCGGTGGATCCGCGGCTCAGAATGGGAAAAACTCTGGCCGAGGGCGGACCGGAAGACCCGGATATGGAACGCCGCCTGGGTATTGTGCCGGAATGGAAAAATCGTTTTCCCCAGGAGCTTTCCGGTGGGGAACTGCAGCGCTTCTGCATTGCCAGGGCGCTGGGACCGGGCACAAAATATCTGCTCTGCGACGAGATCAGCACGATGCTGGATCTGATCACACAGGGGCAGATATGGCAGTTTTTGATGGAAGAAACGGGAAAACGGGGAATCGGAATGGTGATCACGAGCCACAGCAGTGAGCTTTTGGATCATGTCTGCACCAGACAGATCAGGCTGTAATGCGCCGTGGCTGTCTGCGCCGCCGGCGGCGGTATGGAGGAAAAAATGGACGCGAAGGAAGTGCTTTTAAAATTTAAAAATGGTGAGATGTCTCTGGAGGAGGCGGAGCTTTTCTTCCGGAGAGAACCCTTTGAGGAGCTGGAATACGCCAAACTGGACACCCACAGAAAGCTGCGCTCCGGATTCGCGGAGGTAGTATTCTGCAGCGGGAAGGCGGATGCTCATCTGCTTTCCATTTTCAAACGACTCTATGAAGAAGAGGGAGAGGTGTTTGGCACCAGGGCGTCGCAGCATCAGTATGAGCTGATAAAGAGAGAGCTGTCACAGGTCAGCTATGATCCCATCTCCCGGATTTTGAAGATTGAGAAGGAAGGGAAGGAGCATATCGGGAAGATTGCAGTCTGCACAGCGGGAACGGCTGACATTCCAGTGGCTGAGGAAGCAGCCCAGACGGCGGAATATTTCGGAAGCTATGTGGAGCGCATCTACGACGTGGGAGTGAGCGGACTTCACCGCCTGATGTCCAGGCTGGAGCAGATCCAGAGCGCCAACTGTGTGGTGGCCGTAGCCGGAATGGAAGGAGCGCTTGCCAGCGTGCTGGGTGGCCTGGTGTCCAATCCCGTGCTCGCCGTGCCGACCTCGGTGGGCTATGGAGCCAGCATGAACGGCCTGTCGGCGCTTCTCACCATGATCAATTCCTGCGCCAACGGTATCGCGGTGCTCAACATCGACAATGGATACGGCGCAGGCTACATGGCCACGCAGATCAACAGATTAGCAGAAAAGAACGGAAAGGAATAGAAAAATGGGAAAATGTTTATATCTGGAATGTATGTCAGGGATCAGCGGAGACATGACGGCCGCCGCTCTGCTGGATCTGGGGGCGGATCGAAAAGCTCTGGAGCGTGCGCTCCGTTCCCTTCCGGTGGACGGTTTTTCCGTCTCCATCAGCCGCGTGAAAAAATCCGGCTTGGATGTGTGCGACTTTGACGTGCGTCTTGACGCCGCCCACGAAAACCACGACCATGATATGGAGTATCTCTTCGGCGGCGGTCATCCGCTGGAGGGCGCAGAGGAACATGCGCATGACCATATCCACGATCATGAGCACGATCACGATCATGAGCACACGCATGAGCATATCCATCCGCATGAACACCGCGGGATGAAAGAGATCATGGAGATCATCGGGCAGACGGATATGACGGAGCGGGCAAAGAACACGGCGGTCCGGATCTTTGAGATCCTAGCGGATGCGGAAGCGGCAGCGCACGGCGTCAGCAGGGACGAGGTGCATTTCCATGAGGTCGGAGCGGTGGATTCCATCGTGGACATCGTGACGGCGGCGGTCTGCCTGGATAGCCTGGATGTGACGGATGTGATCGTACCCTATCTGTGTGAGGGGAACGGAATGGTGAGATGCCAGCATGGTCTGATCCCGATCCCGGTCCCGGCGGTGGTGAACATCGCTCAGGCTCATTCGCTCATCCTGAAGCCCACAGAGATCCAGGGGGAACTGGTCACTCCCACCGGGGCGGCGATCGTGGCGGCCATCCGGACCTCAGACCGGCTGCCGGAGCGGTTCACCATCCGAAAGACCGGTCTGGGCGCGGGAAAGCGGCAGTATGAACGTCCCAGCATCCTGCGCGCCATGCTGATCGAGGATGCTTCTGCCGCAGGAGATGAGATCTGCAAGCTGGAGAGCAATATCGACGACTGCACGGGAGAGATGCTGGGCTATCTGATGGAGCGCCTGTTTGCGGCGGGAGCCAGAGACGTCCACTATACGCCCGTTTTCATGAAGAAAAACAGGCCCGCCTGGCAGCTCAATGTGATCTGTGATCCTAAGGACAGAGAACGCATGGAGGAGATCATTTTTGCGGAAACCACCACCATCGGCATCCGGCGGATCAGCATGCAGCGCACGGTGCTGAAACGGGAGAGCAGCAGCGTCAGCACGCCGTTTGGAGAAGCGGCGGTGAAGGTCTGCCGCCTCGCGGACGGAAAACGCTTCTATCCGGAGTACGACAGCGTGAAGGCGCTGGCGCGGAAAAGCGGAAGAAGCTTTCAGGAGATTTATGAACTGGTCCGCCGGGAAGCGGAAAAGGAGAGATGATGAAGGGAACCGAAGGGCAGCCGGAACGCAGGGACGTCCGGGATGAACTGCAGGAAAAAAAGGAGACACTGGAACGTTATATGAAAAACCTGCCGGGGCCGGTTATGGTGGCCTTTTCCGGAGGGGTGGACAGCAGCCTGCTGCTCGCTGCGGCCTGCCGGGCGGCTGTCAGTCCCCTTCCGGCGGGCGCGGCTTCCGGCGAAGCGGTAACTGCCTCCTGTCGGGCGGAAGCAGTTACCTGCAAAGTGACGGAAGAAAGAAAGGTTTATGCCGCCACGGTTCACACCAGCCTGCATCCTGTTCAGGATGCGGATGTGGCGGCGCGGGTGGCGTCTGAGCTTGGCGCCAGTCATCTGGTAGTGGAAATCGACGAGCTGAAAGATGCGGATATCGCGGACAATCCACCCGACCGTTGCTACCGGTGTAAGAAATTTCTTTTTACCAGACTGCTACAGGAAGCGTCATCACTGGGAGTATCGGTGATTCTGGAAGGAAGCAATGCGGATGATACGAAGGCGTACCGTCCCGGACTGCGCGCGGTGCAGGAGCTTGGCATAAAAAGCCCGCTGCTGGAGCTCGGGTTTACCAAGCGGGAAGTCCGTGCGCTGGCGGAAGAGTACGGAATTTCCGTGGCGGACCGGCCGTCCGCTCCCTGCCTTGCCACCCGCTTTCCCTATGGAACGAGACTTTCCCGGGAACGGATGCGGCAGGTGGACGAAGGGGAGCAGTTTCTGAGAGCGCTCGGCTTTTATAATGTGAGAATCCGGGCGCACGGGGACACTGCGCGGATCGAAGTGGACCGGAAGGATATGGGAAAGCTGCTGGAGAGGGCAGAAGAAGTGGCGCAGAAGATCAGGGGACTGGGCTTTTCCTATGTGACCCTGGATCTGGAAGGCTTCCGGTCGGGGAGTATGGATATCAATCTTTCCGGACTCTCGGAATAATCGGGATTTCTTCTCGATAAAAAGAACCATATACGATACATTTATATGTATCATATATGGTTCTTTTGCGTGGAAGGGAAGAAACAGTAAACGAAAAGCCTGTCTGTGAAAGAGAGTTGCATAGCAATGGATGAATTGAAAAACAATAATACGATCCGGTTGTATGAAGATAAGAAAATCCGTACTGCATGGGATGAGGAACAGGAAGAATGGTATTTTGCCATTGTGGATGTGATTGCGGTTTTAACGGATAGTCCTAATCCTCAAACCTATTGGCGTGTAATGAAAAAGAGGTTAAAAGACGAAGGCAATGAAACCGTTACAAACTGTAACGCTTTGAAGATGACCGCTGCGGATGGCAAAAAAAGATTGACCGACGTTGCCAACACGGCAGTATAAAAAGCTGAAAGGCTTGAAGAAAGAAAACCTCAGGGACAATATGAGTGATTTGGAACTGGTCTTGACGATGCTGGCCGAAGCTTCCACCACTGATATATCCAAAGTATCAAACCCGCAGGGCTTTTCTGAGAATCAGGACGTGGCGCGGCGCGGTGGCAAGGTAGCAGGGATTGCGCGGCGGGCTCTTGAAGCTGAAACCGGTAAGCCGGTGATTACCTCCCAAAATGTCAATGGCTTCCGGCAGCTCATAACAGACATTGTAGAGGATGCTGCTGCCCTGCCACAACGTCCGATGGGAGAAGAAGACAATAAGGGCAAATAAAACACACCATATAAAATGCTTTTGCGAAGAAGGGAGGAACTCTGATGAATGATTCGTTATCCGTATATCTAAATCTTGATATGGAAAACAGAAGCAGGAATGAGGAAGTGATCAGAAAGATTGACAAGCTGCTTCTGACAGTGGGAATGAAGTATTCCG
>DWYY01000149.1 GCA_019118445.1 Candidatus Eisenbergiella merdipullorum
AACAGGCTCAGATATAATGAATCTCCAGTGACCCGAAGGATACGTCTCCCGTGATGGTCAGCACATCCTGGGAGGCCGGAGCGGAGCGGCCGTTCTCGTTTACGCCTCCAAAGGAAGAGG
Source organism: Candidatus Eisenbergiella merdipullorum (assembly GCA_019118445.1). Taxonomy (GTDB): domain Bacteria; phylum Bacillota; class Clostridia; order Lachnospirales; family Lachnospiraceae; genus Eisenbergiella; species Eisenbergiella merdipullorum. Next base: position 121 of record DWYY01000149.1, read on the forward strand.
AGACATTGCAGACGACATGCCAGGAGGAGGGAATATAAAGTTCAGCTGAAGCAAAGGAAATGTCCACCCGCACCTCAGCCTGATGCTGCCACAGCGCGCAGTCGGTAAAATATACCGCAAGGGAGCCGAAGGAATTTTCCAGACGGGCATACTGCAGGGCAGTGCTGGACAGATATTTTACCGCGGAATGAAAATTAACTTCACAGCGTACATTTTCTGCCCCATTCTCATCAATCTGTGTTTCATATTCCGTATTTCCCATATCTGAAGAACCGGCCTCCCCGTTTTTCATGCCTATCCGGTGCCAGCCTGCATTTTTCCAGCCATGCCGGGGAAACAGAAGATTCAGGCCAATGGTGCCGAGAAACGCCGCGCCCAGAACGGGCCAGGGAGTCAGCTCCTCGATTCCCAGCAGCCGGTCGTTGACAATACACAGAAACGCGACGGAAAACAGAATCATGCTCCAGCTTCGCCTGACGATGCCCCGGATCAGCACGGCGGCAAGCACCAGGGAAAACAGGATGGACCAGAAGCCGATGCCATCCAGAAAGCCGAGCCGTCCGGCGATGACGGCGCAGGCACCCAGCAGAAACAGAACACCCCAGAATACATTCTTTTTTTTCATAGCTTTCTCCTCTTTTCTCCAAGTCTTTCAATCAGCGCCTTATAATAGTTTCGGGACACATAGACCTTCTTGGGCGTTCCATAGAACGCCACGGCGCTGGATGCGGCCAGATTTTTTGTGATGGAATAAATGTGCTCCAGATTCACGATGGTGGATTTGGAAATCCGCATGAAGCTTCCCGGCAGACAATCCTCCAGCTCATACAGCTTATGCTCCGTGAGATAGAGCCGGGAGGCCGTGTGGGCCTGGACATGCTTTCCTTCGGTTTCAAAAAACAGGATTTCATCCAGCGGCACAAAGTAGCTGGTACCCATATCCTGCAGGGCGATGCAGTTTTTTTCCGGTTCCGTCTCCGAGATATCCTGCTGGAGTTTCAGAATGGCTTCATCCACTCTCCGGCAGCGGATGATCACCTCGTCCTCAGCGAGAGACGGTTCGATTTCAATTTTTACTTTTATGGGATCACCCCCCTCGATGGATTCGGTCCGTTGCTGTTGATAATCCTGATTATACCGAAACTGCGGTCCGGGTCAACCGTTCGGAAGCAAGAGGTGGGAATCGGGGAATAAGAAGTAAAGAGACAGGAATGAAAAAAAGAGTTCCGAAGAGGCAGGCGATAAATACAGGTTTACACAGCCCGTATAAATCCACTATAATAAGCTCATAGTAAGAAAAGATTGCCGCCGGGAATGCGGCAGGAAAAGAGGCAGGCATGAAATATCAGGATATGCCCTATGAACGGGTGGATTTTGACTGGGTGGAGAAGGAATTCAACGGTCTGAAACAGGATTTTGCCGCGGCGAAGAGCGGAGAGGAGCAGTTCGCGGTTCATGAAAGGTATTATGCCCTGCGGGACCGGGTGGATACCATGATGACTCTGGCACAGACCAGACATGACGGAAATACCGCAGATGAATTTTACAGCGGGGAACAGGATTATTATGATGAGATGAGTCCGCGCTACAGCAACATGGTGATCGAGTACCAGAAGCTTCTGTACGATTCCCCTTACCGGGAGGTCCTGGAGGAAAAGATTGGGCCGGTGGCCTTTAAAAACATGGAGCTTTCCCGTAAATCCATGCAGGAAAAGCTGATTCCGCTGGTACAGGAGGAAAACGCGCTGGCGACCTCCTACGAGAAGCTTCTGGCAGGTGCGAAGATCGACTGGGACGGCGAGACACTGAATCTGTCGCTGCTGCGTCCCTATCTGAGAAACCCGGACAGAGAGATCAGAAGGAAGGCATGGAAGAAGTTTTCCGCCTTTTTCCGGGAAAATGAAAAAGAGCTGGACGACATCTATGACAAGCTGGTGAAAAACCGCACGCAGCAGGCGAAGGAGCTGGGCTATGAGAACTACGTGGAGCTGGGCTATTACCGCATGAACCGCAACTGCTATGACAAGGTGCAGGTGGAGGCTTTCCGCAGCCAGGTGAAGAAGGATTTTGTTCCCTTTGTGGAAAAGCTGCATGAAAAAAGAAAGGAACGCCTGGGCCTTCAGAAGCTTTCTTATATTGACGATGGCGTTTATTTTAAGGACGGAAATCCTGATCCCACGGGAACGCCGGAGGAGATCCTGGCGGCCGGACAGCGGATGTATGAGGAGCTGTCTCCGGAGACGAAGGAATTTTTTGACTTCATGATGGAAAACGGTCTCTTTGATGTGCTTGGCCGCAAGGATAAGAGGGTGGGCGGCTACATGACCTATTTCCCTCTGTATCATGCGCCCTTCATCTTCGCCAACTTCAACGGAACCAGCGGGGACGTGGACGTGATCACTCATGAATGCGGCCATGCCTTCCAGGGCTATCTTTCCGGCAAGGATCCCATCCGGGAGCATGCGGACATTACCATGGAGACGGCGGAATGCCATTCCATGTCCATGGAATTTTTCACGGAAAAATGGATGGAGTGGTTCTTCGGAGACGGAGCTGATGCCTACCGGGAAATGCATTTTGAGGACGCCTGTATGTTCATTCCCTATGGGTGCATGGTGGATGAATTCCAGCATATCGTCTATGAAAATCCGGAACTGACACCCGCGGAAAGAAAGGCGGCGTGGAGCAGGCTTGAGAAGGAATATAAGCCTCATCTGGATTATGAGGGAGATCCCTTCTTTGGTGAGGGAGGCTACTGGCAGCAGCAGCATCATATCTACAGCTTCCCGTTCTACTATATTGACTATGTGATCGCACAGACTGTGGCCTTTGAGTATAAGCTGTGGATGGATGAGGATTATGAGGCCGCGTGGAAGAGCTATCTGAAGCTGTGTAAGCTGTCCGCCTCCGATTTCTTCACCAACATGATCCCCGAGGTGGGGCTGAAGCTCCCCTTTGAAGAGGGCTGCATGAAGGAAATGGCGGAAAAACTGGAAAAGAAGCTGGAAAAGAAAGCGTAAGCCAATGAATTATATTGTACTGGACCTGGAATGGAATCAGGGAAATGAGGAAAAAGAAAAGCAGAGAAAGGATATCCCTTTCGAGATCATAGAGATCGGTGCGAT
>DWYY01000150.1 GCA_019118445.1 Candidatus Eisenbergiella merdipullorum
CCGTTTTGATCCTGTCTGTAATCCCCGTCGCTCACATCCAGAAATACGAATCGGAAACCGCAGCCCGCCGGATCGATATAGTAATAATTGTCCCGGCCGGGGGCATATTTCATGCAGATATCGTGCATTTCCTCCGGCAGGATCACATATTTCCTGTTATCCCATCCCTCATCCGTACAATTTCCCAGAGCGTTGTCATGATTCCCCACGCAGCTGTAAACCGGCACGGACAGGGCGTACAGGGCGTCCATATATTCTCTCTGGCTCTTCCGAATGACTTCCGGATCCGGATGGTAATCATTGCCGATATCTCCCCCGTTGATAACCATACGGATGTCCGGGCACCTGTCAAGGATATACTGGATGGAGCCTGCCGCATCAACAGCATGTTCATATTCAGTCATACCCCTGACCCTTCCCTCCCTCACAGAAAACTCATTCATCCTGTTATGCGGATCGGTTATAAAAAGAAAATTTAAAGGCGCCTGAAATTTGTTGATCGCATCGATCTTTTCCTGGTAATGATCCGTAAGATATGTGATATCCTTCATAAGCATGTCCTCTATGTTGATTTTCCTTTCTCCCGCGATTCCCTTTCTCTGATTTCCGGTAAATATCCAATGTTATCGATCACCGTTTCCGTATATCGCTTCAGGATCCGTCTGTCCGCTTCCTTATCGGCCACTCCGATCGCCTTTATTCCTCCGTTCCTGGCAAATTCCATGTCCGTTACGGTATCTCCTGCCATAACCAGCTCTTCTTTTTTCATGCCGTATTTCTTTATAATCTCCTGGATGAAATAGGGATCCGGTTTGGGATGTCCTTTGCCATCATCCGTATATATTTCATCAAAATACTGCCTTATTTTCAGCTCGTCAAGACATCTGCCGGTTATCTCACGGCAGTCCGTTGTGACCAAAAATATCCTGACGCCGCTTTCTTTCAGCCTGCGAAATACCTCATCCATATCCGCACATGCGGGAATGATCTTACCCGCCTCCATGCTGTTGCGAAATGCCTCCAGCGTCAATTCGTCCATCCTGTCCGCATCCATCCCGCCTTCTTCCAGAACATTTTGAAAGGCTTCCGAGAGCTGAGCATATGTGCCCCGGTATATCAGCCCGCATATGCCGCTGTCCAACCCTGCGGCCTCCATCATCCTGTCTTTCATTCCGGGAGGGGCTTTCCTTTCTCTCAAAATATACTCGACGGCATGCTCCGTTACCGGCCTCCAGAAACTGTCAAATTTTAATAAAGTCCCGTCCTTGTCAAAAATAATCCCCTTCATTTTCAGTCCAATCCTCTGCTTCAGGATACCCTTATCCCTTAATGCCTCCCACGGAAACGCCCTCCATGATGTATTTCTGGAACAGGATGAAAAATAGAATGGGCGGCACAATCGCAAAAATCAGCAGCATCAGATATTCGTCGATCGGAAGCGTCTTTTCCATATTCAGAAGTGCCAATCCAATAGGATGCAGCTCTTCATTCTTCAAAATCAGGGAAGGCCAGAGGAAGGAGCCCCACCCTCCGACGACCGTGAAGATCGCGACGGACATGAATACCGGCTTGCTTAACGGCATGATGATCTTCCAGAAGATGGTCAGCTCGGAGCCGCCGTCCACGCGCGCCGCTTCCAGATAGGTTTTGGAGATCCCGTCGAAAAAGCTCTTAAACAGAAGCGTATTGAACGCGTTTCCTCCCTGCATGATCCAGAGCGGAAGGTAGGTATCCATCATGCTGATCCCGAAGATTCCATTCGTCAGGTTGATAAACAGCGGCACCATGCCCAGGTTGCTGGGCATCATCATGGACCATAAAACCACCGCCAGCGCCGCCTTCGTTCCTGCGGGCTTCAGGCGGGAGAGCACATAGCCGCCCAGTCCGCAGCAGAACAGGGAAAACGCCACGTCCCCGGCCACCATCACGAAGGTGACCAGATAGGTCCTGCTCAGCTTTCCCTTTGCCCAGACGCGCCCGATCTTGCCCAGGTCAAAATGCTCCGGAAGGAGCGTGGGCGGCACCTGCATGAATTCCTGCGTTCCCTTGAAGGAGGAAATCATCATCCACAGGATCGGCAGAAAGAATGCCATGCTGACGATGATAAAAAAGATCACCAGAAAAGCCTGTATGATTTTCGCTTTTTTCTGGCGCATTTCCACATCCAGGATAATGCTTGTCCGGTTTTCATTCCCTTTTTTCAAAACACTCTTCCCCTTTCCTAATTCTCCGCGTTGATCTTCTTTTCCAGCTTAAAATAGAACAGCGTCAGCACGACCAGCAGCAGGAACATGATCACATTTACCGCAAGGGCGTTTCCGATCTTGAAATACTGGAAGGCGTTGCGGTAGGCCAGAAGCCCCAGAGACATGGACGCGTTGTTCGGCCCTCCGCCTGTCATGACGAGCGGCTCCTCCATGATCTGGAAAACGGAAATGATCTGTCTGACCAGATTTAACAGCAGGATGCCCGATACCTCGGGAAGCATTACATAGCGGATCCTCTTCCATATGCCGGCCCCATCCATCAGGGCGGCCTCGTAAAGCTCCCGGTTCACTCCCTGCAGTGCGGCGAGGTACAAAAGCAACGTCCCTCCCATGGATTTCCATGTTGAGGAAATCAGGATCAGCGGAATTGTCATATTTGCATTCTGCAGCCAAACCTGTGGTTCTATACCAAACCAGCCAAGCAGCATATTCAAAAGGCCGCTTCCATTTGGATAATACATATAATACCAGAGCATGGAAATCGCGATGCCCGGAGCCATGCTTGGCAGATACATGGCAAATCGAAAGAAGCTCTTTCCCCGCAGCACCTCATTCAGCATCACCGCCAGTACGAAGGGAACCCAGTATCCGATGATCAGAGACCAGAAAACATAAAGAAGGGTATTCAGAAGAGTCCGCAGGAAACCGGTATCCTTCAGAATGATCCTGTAATTTTTCAGCCCCGCAAATCCGGTCGGTGTATAGCCCTGCATATCAAAAAAGGACCAGATAATCCCCTGTACCGTCGGCATCCAGAGCGTATAGGTAATACATATAAGAAAGGGCAGGAACAGGATCCATCCGCCCAGATTTTTTTTCATCTTTCGTTCTTTTCTCATGATAATCCCCATTCTCTTAAAAAACAGGCAGGTACGCCTGCATGAGCGAACCTGCCTGCCCCGCCTTTTGATTTTCAGTTTTCATTATCCAGATAATTAATCTGGTAATCGTTTGCCGCTTTTTCCAGAATGGACGGGATATCCGCGTTCTGATCCTGCAGTACCTGCTGAATGCAGTTATCCAGGATACTGTACAGTTCCTGAGCGCACACTTCCGGCTCCGCATGAATATTCACATCGCTGAAATCCAGATAGCTCTCAAAATTTTTCATGTTCGCCGTCGCGTATTTCTGATGAAGTGCCGTCTCCTTGTCATAGGTATCACCGCTCTTCCAGATATTGAACCAGAGCTGATCCAGGATCGGCACACCTTTCTCCGCCTGCCGCTGAAGTGTGGATTCGTAATTCGCTTCCGCTTCCTCCGTCATCTCGGGACCTGCGCCATTAAAATCAAGCCATTTGAAAAGCGCGTCATATTTTGCCGGATCCACGCTGGAAGGAATCATATATACCGCTCCGCCTGTGAGAGCAAAGCGTCCGGCAGGTCCACCGGGCATCTTTCCAAGCGCCATGTGCGTTCCATCCATCTGATACTGATCAATATACCACTCCATGTTGGAATAGCTCATGTCCCCAATCATCATGGCCACCTGTTCAGAACCATAAGTGCTGTAGTACTCGTTACTGTCTACAAAGAGATTGTCCGAAAGAGCGTTATACTTCCATTTCAGATCGCTCACGAGCTGCAAAGCCTGTGCGCATTCCTCGCTGTTGAAGGCGGCAACCCACTTTCCGTCCTCCTGCTTCACGAATTCCGCTCCGTAGGACCATGCGATATTCGTGAAAAGCCAGCCTCCGGTATTATTCATGGTAGGCATCTGAAAGCCAATCTTTCCGGTCTTTTCCTTGATCCTTCCTGCCAGTTCTCCCAGTTCCTCCCATGTATCTGGCCAGGGAATCGTTCCGTCTTCGTTCAGCTCTCCCGCTTCTTCAAAAATTGCCGAATTCGCCACAAGGCCAAGGGTATACATATATTCCGGCACAAAGTAGATCTTTCCGTCCACCGTCACCATATCCCGCACATTGTCCTGCAATGCGTCCGTATATCCGTATTTATCCATCATCTCAGTCAGGTCAGCGGCGTAACCCGCGTTCACGATCTTGCTGATTTCCGTAGGATATACGTCAAAAAGGTCCGGGAGCTGATTGGCCGCTGCCTTGGGCAGGAAGGTATCCACACTGTAGCCCCAGGTATCCTCCTTCACCGTAATCCAGGGATATTTTTCCTGGAATGCGGCCTTCACCGTTTCCATCGCCTCATATTCCTCCGGATTTGTGTCCTTATCCGCCCATCCGCCTATGGTGATCTCCACAGGAGTCTGATCCTCTTCTGCCGTCTCTCCGGTTTGTGCAGCGGCCGTCTCTCCGGTTTCCGCCGCAGCCGTCTCTTCTGCGGCGCTTTCCGCAGAAGCGGCAGGAGCCGCCTCCTGTTTCTGCGCGGTATTTCCGCAGCCCAGGCAGGAAACCGTCAGAACTCCCGCGAGGAACATGCTTCCCAGACTTTTTGCAAGCCGTACTTTTTTCATAAATTTACCCCTTTCCTCCATTGTCCGATGAATGCTTTCCGTACATCTGCATCTTGGCTGAACTGATGTATGCGTTTATTTTATGTTACGCGGCCGCCTCCGGCAAGAAGAGAAGAATGACAGGAAATAGCAATACCGTGCGGCCGCTTCTTTTTCCTTTAAAACCGGGCGTTGTTTCGGGCAAGCAGCTCATGCAGCCGGTCCACATCTACGTCCCGCACGCTGCAGCCCGCGGAAGCCGCAAGTCCCGCCGCGCAGCCCGCGGCTTCTCCGAGGCAGCAGACGGTGGGCATGATCCGGATGGACGCCTGGGCCTCATGATCCACGGAAATGCACCTTCCGGCGACCAGAAGATTTTCGGAGTCCTTCGGGATCAGTGCCCGATAAGGGATCGTGTAATACTGCCCCTCCGGGAAATAGTAATGGCTGGTTCCCGTCCCTTCCGGATTGTGAATATCAATGTCATAATTCCCCAGTGCGATGGAATCCTCAAATTTCACACAATCCACCAGTTCCTTTCCCGTAAGGAGATATTCTCCGTCTATCATGCGGCTTTCCCGAACGCCGATGGAGGAAGCGCTTGTAAGCAGTGTGCTGTTCCTGAAGGCTTCCGTATTGTCGCGCAGAAACGTATAAAGTTCAAAAAGCTGTTCCCTCGCCTCCAGTTCTGCCCTGGTAAGATCAAACGCGTCCGTCGGATCCCTTTTTACGATCCTGGTTGAATTGAAATGCACCACGCCGTTGACCAGCATGCGGAACGTGAGGATATCCTCGCGTGGATTCCGAATTTTTCCTTCCTTACGGAACTTCTGATATCGTTCATTTATTTGAGAGTATTCCCCTGCATAGGCCTCACAGTCCACATCCGCGATTCGAAAGCACAGCGTCATGGGCTGACACAGACCATCGCCTTTCCTTCCCTTTCTGACCGGGAATCCAGCCAGCACGGAAAGGTCCGCGTCTCCTGTGGCATCGACAAAATAGTCCGCATAAATATCAAGCCGGCCGGATTTGTTTCTGAGCTCAATGGAGGTTACCCTTCCCTTTTCCGCCGACGCACCCGTGAGCATGGAATGAAACAGGAGTTCGACACCAGCTTCCGTCGTCATACGGTTCAACACGATTTTCAGATATTCCTCATTAAAGGTAATCCCGTCGATAGCAAGCGGACTGATCTTTTTCATCTCTCCGCAAATTTCTGCAAACAGCCCCTCCGAAAGAACCAGCTTCTTCCCATCCTTTTGTGTCCAATACGGCATAAAAGGATTCACGAGGCAGTTGACCGCGCTCCCGCCAAGAGAATTGCCCTGTTCTGCCAGCAATACGCGAAGCCCGCACCTCGCCGCGCTTATGGCCGCGGCGCAGCCTGAAAAACCGCCGCCCACAACGGCCAAATCATATCTTTTCTTCAAATCGCCACCTCCTTATTCTGCCGCCTTCAGGCGGCGATGAATTCATTTGGGAACCCGAACGCAGCCTTTTCCCTACAGCAGGCTATTTGATTTATTTTATCCGCCACATTCGTCCCGGGCAAGAAGACAGGAATGACAGGAAATAGCAATATCGTGCCGGAATCCTCTTCCGCCCTTTTTCTTCCGGATAATTATGCTATAATTTTTATTGTGCAAAATCATTCTGCCTCAAGGAGACATCATGAAAAATCTGCTGAAAATCATGTTCGTTGACGATGAAGTAAATGTGTTAAGAGGGATGCGCAACAGCTATGACTGGGACGCGCTGGGTTTTACGATCGTTGGAGAGGCCGGGTCGGCAGCCCTCGCCCTTTCTCTTGCCAGACAGAACCAGCCCGATGTGGTCATCACGGATATCTGTATGGACGGAAAGGACGGCCTCACTCTGATCTCGGAACTGAAGGAACAGAATCCGGCCACCGAGGTGATCATCCTTTCCGGCTATCCGGATTTTGGTTATGCCAAATCAGCCATTGAAAAGGGAGCCTTCGCCTATCTGCTGAAGCCGCTGAAAAATGCCGAATTTTTTGAAACTCTTGCCAGGGTACGCGCGAAAATACTCGAGGAACACTCTCAGACGGCCTCTCTGTTCCTTTCACAGCTTCTGCAGCTGTCCTTATATACACAGGAAGGGATCTCGTCCCTCGAAGCCGAATATGGGATTCGTCTGCCTTCCGGCAGCTTTTTCCTGTCCGTCATCCGTCCGGAACAGCCTGACCCTTCTGTCGGCAGAGAGTCCTGCAAAAAACTGCTTGCCTTTCTTCGGAAAAACTATACGGCACCTTCCCGTCTCCTTCTCTGTCGAAAAGGCGGAGAACACCCTCATATCACAGCCCTTATCTTCTGCGGCAGCGTCCCTGTCCAGACCACCCTGTGTGCACAGCTGGAAGAAGTGGGAAAAAACTTTTCATCCCAAACAGGACTGTCTCTGAGCATCGGCGTCAGCAGTCTCTTTAAAGAAATCACCTCCATCCGCGACGCTTATCTGGAGGCATCCTGGGCGCTACAACAGAAAACGGTTCGTCCGGATGACCAGCTGTTCTTTTTCCGTTCCTCATCAGGGGAATCGTCCGGTCACGCCGGACAGCCTTCCGCCATGCTTTCTCCTGCCGAACAGAAACAGCTGCTGGCCGGCATCAGAACGCTTAATCGCCCTCTGACGGAGCAGATCCTGAATCAGTATTTTTCCAGACTGAATTCCACGAAAAGCATTAACTGGGATATGCTGAAAAATTCTCTGGCAGAGCTTGCCGTTCAGATTCTTTCGACGGCATGTGCCACCCCGGAAATGACAAAGCTGATCTTCGGCAGGAAGCCGCTTCCTGCCGTGGAGATCCTTTCCATGACGCAGCTTTCCGAAATGCAGGAATATATCCGCCGTCTGACCGGCCGGATTTTTGATCATGCCGGCCTGATCCGGCAGATACCAGCGCAGCTTTCCGCCCCCGTCAGAGATGTCCAGAACTTTATTTTCCTGAATTATCCGTTCCATATCTCTGTCGATTCCATTGCCGATTCTCTGCACATGAACCGCTTCTATCTGATGCGTCTGTTCAAGCAGGAAACCGGCTGCACCATCAATGAATTTCTGACCCGGCACCGGGTCGAAATGGCCTGTGAATTCCTGAAATGCAGGGAATGCTCCATTTCTGAGGCAGGAGCCAACGCAGGCTATCCAGATTCCAATTACTTCTGCAAGGTGTTCAAAAAGCAGACCGGCCTTCTGCCTTCCGAATACCGCAGCCGACAATCACAGGAGGAGTTATGTTCCACAGATTCCGCGCAAAAATAAATTATGCCGTTTCCATCGCCGCTTCCGGTATGGTCCTGATTTACATGATCGTCATTTTTCTGCTGTATTCCGGCTTTCTCCGTCAGGATTATCTGCAGAAGGTGATCCATACCGGAAGCATACTGTCTCAGTCCATTGAAGCACACTTAAGCAATATCGAAGAAGCCGCCCTTCTTTTTTCCGTTCCATCCAATGAGGAGAGCGAAGTCTTTGACTTCCACACGGCTCTTTATCAGGCGTTCCGCGATATGCTTTCCTCCAATGCGGAGCTTTCCAGCCTCATATTTGTCACTGAATCAGACAGTTATTATTACTATACCACTGATTATGCCAGAGACGGGCTGGAAGAGGTTATCTCCCGTATACAGGAAAACTTCCATACCGGCCTTCCGGAAAACAGCTGGCAGTGTATTTCCGTGAAAAATGCCTCATCCCATTCCTGCGAACTGGTTTACATTCACCTGGTCAGAGATGCGGACGATATCCCGGCAGGATATCTGATCCTATTTCCCTCTTCCTCTGTTTTCACGGAAAGTCTCGAACCTCTGCAGGCCATCTACCATGACAATCTCTCCGCCGGCCTACGTTTTGATGACGACAGCTTCCTTCCGATTCAGACCGGTCAGCGTGCTGTGCAGTCCGGTTTTCCGGAAGCGCTTTCGTTCCGGATGACTGAATATTCCTGGTCAGACTCACGTTTTGTTTATATCAGCATACCTCTGGAGAATTTTAACCTGTGTTTTCAGGCGTCCATCTACCTTCAGCCCCTCTTTCAGAAGCAGCTGATCATTGCCGCCTGTCTGCTCGACATCTTTTTGATTACCCTGTTCTGCGTCATCATCCTCATCCGTATTTATACCGGGAACCTTGTTTCCCGTATGGAAAAACTTTCTCAAAAACTTGACGATTATTCCCCTGAAAATCAGGAAGGAGACATCTCATGAAAATCGGCATGAAAATGAAAATCAAAAATTTCCTTTTTCTCTTCCTGTTCTGCAGCATTATGCTTCCTTCCGGCTTAGCGATTCTTTTTACGCATTTTTTTGTCAGACATACCATTCAGGAAGAGTTCACAGAAAATTATATGGAATCCATTTCCTCTGAAATCCGGACGAATTTTTCCCTTCTCGTCTTTCGGCTGAACAATGCCTATCTTCAGCTGATGACCAGCCGAGAGCTTTATGAAATATGTCAGACGCCCTCTGCAGGGTCTGATCAGAGGGAAGAGGCCCTGCACTCCGTATTTTACGGACTCCTCAACAGAACTTCCACCGTTTCCATGATTGATTTTATCGATACCGCCGGTAATCTGTACCGTTTCGGCGCGAATGCCTCCGATTTTTCTGAACCGGACACCAATTTTCTTTCCTCTCTGTCCCGTCATAAATTTCTGTTTTCTGAAGATATAGTACATCTGGGCGATAAGTCCTACAATGTCATTGGCAGGATGCTTTATAACTATTCCACCAATACCGAGCTTGGGGCCGTCATTTTCTATATTGATGAAAGCAATCTGAGCTCTCTGTATTCCATTTCCCCGGACGAAAACTGTCTTTTTTTCATTTCGTCAAATGAGGTCATCATTTTTCATCCGGACAAAACCTGGATCGGTTCCAGACCTTATATTCCGTCTCAACTCCTTTCCGTCTCTCCGGAAACTCCATCGACTCAGCCGGGTTATCTTCATACGGAATATTCCCTGGAAAATCCCTCCATTCAAAATTCTCTGAAAATCACCTGCATTTTATCCAATCAGGCCATTTTCAGCAAAATGAACCGGCTCCTTTTCGCGCTTCTGATTTCCTGGTTTCTGATCCTGATATTTGCTTTCCTCCTGGCGACCCTGCTTTCTTCCCGTCTGCTCAGGCACCTGACCGGGCTGAAAAAAGCCATGGAGCATTTTGACCTGAATCAGAATTCGGTAATCTGTAAAAATCCCTCCAACGAGATAGCGGCGCTGGAAATCAGCTTTGATAAAATGGCCTCCGAAATCCGGGCCCTTGTTGCGGGAATCAGACAGGAAAAGGAAAAGCAGCGCATAGCGGAAATCCGGACACTCCAGTCTCAGATCAACCCGCATTTTATCTATAATGCCCTTGATTCAATCAGCTGGAAGGCCAAGGAAAACCGTCAATATGAAATTGACGACATGATCGTCACGCTTGCCACTTTTTTCAGGATTGGCCTTCACAAGGGCGCGGATATGATTCCTGTTTCACAGGAGCTGGAGCATGTAAAAAGCTACCTGGAAATTGAGTCTATCCGCTTTCCCAATCTGTTTCAGGTGACCTGGGAAATCGATGAAGATACCTGCTGCTGTGTGACACCAAAAATCATTCTGCAGCCAGTCGTAGAAAATTCCATCAAGCATGGCTTTCGTGAAATTCATCAGGGAGGAAAAATTCTGATACGCAATTACATATCAGGAAATGACATTTATTTTGAAGTGACAGATAACGGAAATGGTTTTGAGCTGTATGGCGACTCCCTTCCCCCTTCCTCCTCAAAAGAAGGCGGCTATGGATTGTATAATATCAATGAGCGCCTTACCCGCTACTTTGGGCCGGAGTACCGTCTGCGTATTACCAGTCGTCCGGGCGCCGGAACGACTGTCCGAATCCGGATTAAATTTCAAAGAGGAGAAGAGACCCTGGCCTGAATGACCGGGTCTCTTCTCCTCAATCGAAAACGCTTACTGCTCCGTGGAATTCATGGCTTCCTGAGAGGTCAGCGTTACGGTTCTCGTTTCCTCCGCATATCCTTCCGTCGGATTACCGTGCATAACCGTAATCTCTATGGTCTCTCCAATCGCGTAATACTGCATGGCATTCAGCAGATCATCCTGGGTGGTCACCGTCATTCCATTGATTCCCGTAATGATATCGCCCTTGACGATGCCGGCCTCATCCGCTCCGGTTCCCGGATAGACCTGTGCCACATAGATGCCCTCGGGCATGCCATAAGCTTCCGCCATTGCAGAGGTTACATTGATGCAGGAGATTCCCAGATAACCCCGGTTTGCCTCGTCCAGCGCCTCTCTCGTTTCCTGATTCATCAGCTGCTCAATTACCGGCTGTGCGGAAGAAATCGGGATCGCATAGCCCATGCCCTCAATGGCGTTTCCGCCGATCTTGTTGGAATTGATGCCGATCACCTGTCCATTGATATCAAGCAGAGCGCCGCCGGAGTTACCAGGATTGATCGCCGCATCCGTCTGGATCATGGCGTTGCTGGTTCCTGTCTCATCCATCTCAAGAACACGGTTGAGTGCGCTTACAACGCCGGTTGTAACCGACTGCCCGTAACCCAGCGCGTTTCCGATGGCGATGACAGGCTCACCTACCTTCAGCGAATCGGAATTTCCCATCGTCGCAATGGTGATCGCATTCATGGTATCGCTTTCTATATTATCCAGTTTCACCGCTACCACAGCCAGATCCATGGAAGGGCTCGTACCCTTGACCTGTGCTTCCACGATGGAATTATCAATGAAACTCACATACAGCTGTGTGGCGTCCTCCACAACATGATTATTGGTTACCAC
>DWYY01000151.1 GCA_019118445.1 Candidatus Eisenbergiella merdipullorum
ACGGGAGCCGCAAGCTCGATGTGGCCCATACGCTCTCTGCGGACGCTGGACTTGGTCACTTCCACGCCGCAGCGGTCGCAGACCACACCCTTATAACGGATCTTCTTGTACTTTCCGCAATGGCACTCCCAGTCCTTGGTAGGTCCGAAAATGCGTTCACAGAAAAGGCCGTCGCGTTCCGGCTTCAGCGTTCTGTAGTTGATCGTCTCAGGCTTGAGCACTTCTCCCCTAGACCATTCCCTGATCTTTTCGGGAGACGCCAGACCGATCTTGATCGCATCAAAGGTCATCGGCTGATATACTTCATTCTTTGCTGTTGTTTCAGACATTGTGCACTCCTTCCAAAACGGGGGCGGCTCCCTATAGAAACCGCTTCCCGCCAAACTTTAAAAGCTTATTCGTCCATATCGTCAAAGCTTTCCTCAAGGTCGAGTTCCAGATCGTCAACAGGATTCTCATCCTCTGTGTTCACCAGTTCTCCGCCCTCGTCGAATTCCTGATGCTGATATCCGAGCGCACCCAGAGAATCCTTTTCATATTTCTCATAACCTTTGGAGTCACCTTCGATCTCATAACGGTAGTCCGTATCGCCGTAATCCACCGTTTCCATGATCTCAACTTCCGTATTGTCGTCACGAAGCACCCTCACATCCAGCGCAAGGGACTGCAGTTCCTTGAGCAGTACCTTGAAGGACTCCGGAATGCCGGGCTCAGGGATATTTTCACCCTTGATGATCGCCTCATAGGTCTTCACACGGCCCACCACGTCATCGGACTTCACCGTCAGGATCTCCTGCAGCGTATAAGCCGCGCCATAAGCCTCCAGGGCCCATACTTCCATTTCTCCGAAACGCTGTCCGCCGAACTGTGCCTTACCGCCCAGAGGCTGCTGCGTTACCAGGGAGTAAGGACCGGTGGAACGCGCATGGATCTTATCGTCAACCAGATGATGCAGCTTCAGGTAATGCATGTGGCCGATGGTAACCGGGCTGTCAAAATATTCTCCCGTCCGTCCATCTCTCAGGCGTACCTTGCCGTCGCGGCTGATCGGCACACCCTTCCACACCTCTCTGTGATCCCTATTCACGGAGAGGTACTCCATCACTTCCGGAAGCAGTTCATCCTTATGCTTTTCTTCAAATTCTTCCCAGCTCAGGTTCACGTAATCGTTCGCCAGATCCAGGGTATCCATGATATCATGCTCATCTGCCCCGTCAAATACCGGCGTCGCAACGTTAAAGCCGAGCGCCTTTGCCGCCAGGGAGAGATGAATCTCCAGTACCTGTCCGATGTTCATACGGGAAGGCACGCCCAAGGGGTTTAGAACGATATCCAGCGGGCGGCCGTTGGGCAGATAGGGCATATCCTCCACGGGAAGCACGCGGGAAACGACACCCTTGTTTCCGTGACGGCCTGCCATCTTGTCGCCGACTGAAATCTTTCTCTTCTGCGCGATATAAATGCGGACCGCCTGGTTCACGCCCGGGGACAGCTCGTCGCCATTCTCTCTGGTAAACACCTTGGCATCCACAACAATTCCGTATTCTCCATGAGGAACCTTCAGGGAAGTATCCCTCACCTCTCTCGCCTTCTCACCGAAGATGGCGCGAAGCAGCCTTTCCTCAGCGGTCAGCTCGGTTTCACCCTTGGGGGTTACTTTTCCGACCAGGATATCCCCTGCGCGAACCTCCGCGCCGATGCGGATGATTCCTCTGTCGTCCAGATCCTTCAGAGCATCGTCACCCACGCCGGGAACGTCTCTGGTGATCTCC
Source organism: Candidatus Eisenbergiella merdipullorum (assembly GCA_019118445.1). Lineage (GTDB taxonomy): Bacteria > Bacillota > Clostridia > Lachnospirales > Lachnospiraceae > Eisenbergiella > Eisenbergiella merdipullorum. The sequence continues at coordinate 1,773 of DWYY01000151.1, forward strand.
TCGGGCCCCAGCTTGGTATCTCTGGCCTCCGCCTCATATTCCTCGATATGAACGGAGGTATATACGTCATCCTGTACCAGACGCTCGCTCAGAAGAACAGCGTCTTCGTAGTTATAGCCTTCCCAGGTCATGAAGCCGATCAGCGGGTTCTTGCCCAGCGCCAGCTCTCCTTCGGAGGTGGACGGGCCGTCCGCGATCACCTGTCCTGCCGCAACCCGGTTGCCCTTGAACACGATGGGCCTCTGGTTGTAGCAGTTGCTCTGGTTGCTCCTGGCAAACTTGGTCAGGTGGTATTCGATCTTCTCTCCGTCATCCGCCGTCATTTTGATCATGTTGGAGGAGACGTAGTCGATGGTTCCGGGCTTCTTTGCCACAACACAGACGCCGGAGTCCACTGCGGCCTTCACTTCCATACCGGTTCCCACAACAGGAGCCTCTGTGGTCAGAAGCGGCACGGCCTGACGCTGCATGTTGGAGCCCATCAGCGCGCGGTTCGCGTCATCATTTTCCAAAAACGGGATCAAAGCCGTAGCCACGGAAAACACCATCTTAGGAGAAACGTCCATATAGTCAAACATGGCTTTCGGATATTCCTGCGTCTCCTCGCGGTAACGTCCGGATACGCTGTTCCTGACAAAATGGCCTTCCGCATCCAGTGCCTCATTTGCCTGGGCTACATGATAGTTATCCTCTTCATCCGCAGTCATATAAACGACTTCATCCGTCACGCGGGGATTGGCCGGATCAGACTTGTCGATCTTGCGGTATGGGGCCTCTATAAAACCGTACTCATTGATCCTCGCATAGCAGGCGAGAGAGTTGATCAGACCGATGTTGGGTCCTTCAGGCGTCTCAATAGGGCACATTCTTCCGTAATGGGAATAATGTACGTCACGCACCTCAAATCCGGCACGGTCACGGCTCAAGCCGCCGGGTCCCAGCGCGGAAAGACGTCTCTTATGGGTCAGCTCGCCCAGCGGGTTGTTCTGATCCATGAACTGGGACAACTGAGAGGAACCGAAGAATTCCTTCACCGCCGCCTGTACGGGCTTGATGTTGATCAGCACCTGAGGCGAGATCTCCTCTGCGTCATGGGTTGTCATCCGTTCACGGACTACTCTCTCCATTCTGGAAAGGCCGATGCGGTACTGGTTCTGCAGCAGCTCGCCCACCGCACGGATACGGCGGTTGCCCAGATGGTCGATATCGTCATCGTTTCCGATGCCGTACTCCAGATGGATGTTATAGTTAATGGAAGCCAGGATGTCTTCCTTCGTAATATGCTTGGGGATCAGCTCGTGGATGTTCTTGCGGATCGCCTCTGCGAGCTCCTCCGGGCTGTTGGAATGCTCCTCCAGGATCTGCTGCAGGACCGGATAATACACCAGCTCCGTCACGCCCAGCTCCTTAGGGTTGCAGTCCACATAATGCGTGATGTCCACCATCATGCTGGAAAGGATCTTAACATTCTTCTCCTCCGTCTGTACATAGACAAAAGGGACCGCCGCGTTCTGTATCTCATCCGCCAGTTCTGCCGTCACCTTCGTTCCGGCAGCGGCTATCAGCTCTCCGGTGGTGGTATCCACCACATCCTCCGCCAGCGCAAAGCCGCGGATCCTGTTCCTGAGCATCAGCTTTTTATTGAATTTATATCTGCCGACCTTTGCCAGGTCATATCTTCTGGGGTCGAAGAACATGGCATTGATCAGGCTCTCCGCGCTCTCCACGCTAAGCGGCTCGCCGGGACGGATCTTCTTGTACAGTTCAAGCAGACCTTCCTGATAGTTCTCAGCGGTATCCTTCGTGAAGCTCGCCTCAATCTTGGGCTCATCGCCGAACAGCGCGCGAATCTCATCATTGGTCCCAACACCCAGAGTACGGATCAGCACGGTGATCGGAACCTTCCTCGTTCTATCCACGCGGACATAGAACACATCGTTGGAATCCGTCTCATACTCCAGCCAGGCGCCACGGTTGGGGATCACCGTACAGCTATAGAGCTTCTTACCGATCTTGTCATGGCCAATTCCATAATAGATACCGGGGGAACGCACCAGCTGGCTGACGATAACACGCTCTGCTCCATTGATGACAAAGGTACCGGTCTCGGTCATCAGAGGGAGATCACCCATGAAGATCTCATGCTCCGTGATCTCTTCCTTTTCCTTATTATAAAGGCGGACTCTCACCTTCAACGGAGCGGCATATGTCGCGTCTCTTTCCTTACACTTTTCGATCGAATACTTAACGTCATCCTCGCACAGTTCAAAATCCACGAACTCCAGACTCAGATGACCGCTGTAGTCTTCGATTGGAGATATGTCGTCAAAAACCTCTTTCAGGCCATCTGTCAGGAACCAGTGATAGGAGTCCTTCTGGACTTCGATCAGGTTCGGCATCTCCAATACTTCCTTCTGCCGTGAATAACTCATACGCATATTCCTGCCGGTGGCAATCGGACGTATTCTGTTTTTTTCCATTGACATTTTCACCCCGTTCTAATGATTTGTCCGCCGAACCTCATGGCCGGCGGAAGTCGGCTGCGTGGCGGCCTGAAGCCTCCCTGCAACAGTCAGCACGATACTTTATTTCCGGTTTTTCGCACAAAAATAGTATAACATACCACAATAGTGCACCATCCAGTATAGCACAAGGGGTTAGGCATGTCAACCCAAAAATTGCATGTATAAAAAGTAAAAAATTGCATGTATAAAAAGTAAAAATCACATTTAGGGAAAGGAATGCAAGAACCTCCTAAATGAGAAAAAACGGCGCGCCGTCCTCCGGCTCCTGCCGGATGACTTCGACGCGCCGCCCTCGGCTGTCATTTTCCCTATGTCTGTTTATCTCAGAAAGAATGCAAAGGTTCCGGAAGGATACTGCGTCCGGATGGTCAGGATATTTTCCTCCACCTCCGTGGTATCCAGCGTCAGAAAGCTCTGCAGCTCAGGGACATACTGAATCACTACAAGACTTCTTCCCGCCGCCAGGGCATTCCGTATGGACTCATTCAGAGCGAATCTGTATGTCACCGCTTCCGCTGTCGCTCCAATCTCACGCACCAGGGAATAGTCCGTTTTCCCGCGCTCCACGGCATTGATCTCAAAGACATTCTCCAGTGTGGCTCCCTGCGCCGCCGCAAATTCCTCCAGTACGCTCTGCATCTGTTCTCCGGGATATGCGTCGTCAAACGTCACCACGATCTGATTCTCCGAAGAGGTCTTCTCAAAAGCCCGCTCGGCCTCTTCCGTCCTTCCGGCCACGATGAAGCCGAAACCGGAATTGCTCTTGATCTCAGTCGGGACCGCAGAACGCTCCTCCGTTCCACCAGCATTGGTGACACTGGAAAGATAGTTTTCCGGATCTACGATCCATGCCGCCCATTTCCGCAGGAAGATCTGCTCCGGGCTTTCGTTCTGGGTTTCAAGTTCCCGCGTCACAGGAACCTGCGTTTCCAGTTTCTGTGGCTCTTCAGGAGTATCCGGCTGCGTTTCCGGTTCCTGTGACTCTTCAGGAGTATCCGGCTGCGTTTCCGGTTCTTCAACCGGCTCAAAGACGGGTTCCAGGACAATGCTTGCATACGTTACTGTCTCATTTTGAGCCATGTAGTCATTACGATATCCATCTTCCTTTACACACTCTTTTACATGCCAGCAAATAAACTGCTGTCCTTCCGGGACCTCCCTGTTTGAAGGATAATCTATGATCACTATCGCAAAAAGATCGGTATAGCGTTCTTCGGTGGGCCATTCTTCTTCTTCAATGTTATTCCCGTCAGCATCCAGATACTGCAGTTTAGCAGGCGACGTCAAAAGCGCGTCACCAACTCTTGAGCCCGACCAGATTCCTACAATATCTCCTGGATACAGACTGTCCGGAAGATCCCTCCACTCAGTACTATTCCAATTCAAAATGCCATAATGCTCTGCCGCCAACACCTCCAGCGGCGCCGCAGATCCTACCACAGTGAGCACGATCGCAAAAGCGCTCAGCCAGGCGCACAGCCCCTTCAGCTTTCTCCTGAATTTCTCCCTTTCGTTTCCTTCCCTTTTCATAAATCTCCTTTCTGCCGCAGGTCGCCCACAGGCAGTTCCTCCATCTGCTGTAACCCATATTTTGGAGTTTCTCCATGCCCCAATAGTATACTCTTTTTCAGCCCAAAAGTAAATTGATCAAAAACAGATTTCACAATTTCAGCCTACGGGGAAATACTCTTCTGCCCACGACAGCCATCACTACTATAGGCCTGCCATGAAGCATTTTACCGTCCCGTCTTCCGGTTCAGCCTCCTGCCTGAAGGAAGCCGGAGGGATTCCAGGAAGAGACAGAGGAGCGATACCACCAGGACGAGAAGCGCGCGGTAGACGGCGTATCTGTGGCCATAGGTATGTGCATAGAGCACCACGAAGCGCAGGATGGGAATCATGGCGGGAATCAGGAACAGGGAGGCCGGCGTGCAGGACGCATCCCGTTTTCCGAACAGATAGAGGAGGCAGAAAACGGGAAGGGCCACCGCCAGGAGGGCAACGATCAGCTGCCCCCAGGTTTCCGTGAAGGAGAACGGGCGCAGGTAGGTGAACGGGGAGAGGATGCCGCCAAGGAGCCAGCCTAAGGTATCGCTGCCGTCCAGGAAAAGGCGGTATTCCGCACTCTCGGCTACCTCCCGCAGGGAATCCGGACCCAGCACCAGCAGGCTCAGCGCCCATTTTGCGAGAAAGGCGCTCAGATATCCCGCCCCCCACAGGAGACAGGAACGGATAGCATAGCGGAAAAACTGGCGCGCATGAAGGAGCTCTCCCCTCCTGCGGGCCAGCACCATCGCCAGAAGCAGGGGCATGCTGATCGTGAGCGTTTCCGCGCAGAGATTTTCAAAGCAGGCTGTGAGGCTCCCTGAAATCAGGAAAAGCGGAGCCAGCCTGGCGTCCTCTTTCAGAAGCACCAGGATCATCACTCCGGCCATGATAAGAAAAGAGGGCGCGCAGAAGGCGTTGGCGGATATCATACCCGCGTTGGTGCACCACAGGGCAGCCAGCAGAGCGATCAGGAAGCACACCTCTCCCTTCCGCCACAGGAGCAAGGAGAGCACCGCCAGCAGCGCCAGGCCCACGACGGACTGAAACCGGAAAATTCCCTGCAGATCCCAGAAAAGAAGCAACAGACGGAGCATGCCCGCCGAGCCGTTCCAGTAACGGGCATAGCTGGTATTGGGGGATATTTCTCCGTTTTCTTCCGCCAGCTCCGTCAGAGAAACGTACATGTCCCCGTTCTCATTCAAATAGTAGGGACAGTCCACCACTGTTTCCACCGGTTCGCCTTCATCCAGGTAAAGGGCGATGTCCAGCCACTGGCCGTCAATGTAATAATCACCCGCCGTTCCCCGGTCATTCCCGTTCCAGAAATAAACGTCCGCACCTCTCTCCGTCAGCCATTCGATGCTCTCCTGAACGTGATCCAGGATAAGCTCCCGCGTGATCCGCGAAACCGCAAGCAGGAAGACAAGAGTCAGCGCAGGAGCGGCAAGGCAGAGAAGCGCCCAGCCGCAAAGCCGCTGAAGCCATTTACCCGCTGTCCGCTTCTTCTCCGGCCGGTTTTCCTCCGGGTGCTTTCCCGGTGCAGACAGATTTCCGATTTCGTCCGTTTCGCTTCTGACCCTTTTCCCCATTTCCTTTTTCGCTTTCTTTCCGTCCTTCATTTCCATCCCCGCTTTCCGATGCGCCGCTGGCCGGACAGGGGAAGCTCCTTCCTCATCCGGTCTCTGCGATGCTTACGAAATAAATATCCACCCGCATAGCGGGTGGTTTTTCTTTTTCGGGCATAGCCCTAATACCTCTAGCTACGCACAAGTGCGTCTTTTATTGGCCTGCCAGCCACGCGTGGGATTACTTGCTACCCGTAAACG
>DWYY01000152.1 GCA_019118445.1 Candidatus Eisenbergiella merdipullorum
CCTAATGTGTTTTTATTTACGTAACTGGCAGGTCACGTTTTTATTATACACATTAGGAGTTTTTATATCTGAATACATCGCTAAAGCTCCTATGGAACCACGCGACTATCGCGTGGTTTTCTTGATACAAATGACGGGCAGCCCTGGCCGGGCTGCCCGCGGGAATCAGATGATTTCCACATCCACCTGTTTTTTCTCTCCCAGTGCGGCCGCTTTCACCACCGCACGGATTGCCTTGGCGATCCGGCCCTGCTTGCCGATCACCTTTCCCATATCGGAGGGCGCAACGTGAAGTTCGACCGTCAGATTCCTGCCGTTCTCCTTTTCCGTAACGACCACTTCCTCCGGGTTGTCAACAAGCGCTTTTGCGATTACTTCAACCAGTTCTTTCATGGCTCCTCCTCCACTTACGCCGCAGGCGTTACTTCTGAGGGACTCACTTATTTCTCGATCCCCGCCGCCTTGAAAATCTTGCTTACCACATCGGTAGGCTGCGCGCCGTTGTTGAGCCACTTCTTCGCAAGCTCTTCGTTCACCTTGAACTCGCTGGGATTCTTGGTGGGATCATAGGTGCCGATCTCCTCGATGAATCTTCCGTCTCTGGGGGATCTGGAATCCGCCACGATGATCCTGTAGAAAGGAGCCTTCTTCTGTCCCATTCTTCTTAATCTGATCTTTACTGCCATTTTTTCATACCTCCAAAAATTCTTTTGAAATGTGATCTATTAAAAAGGAAGCCGAAACTTACCCTTTTTACCGATTCCACCTTTGCCCCCCATCAGGCCGGGAAGCTGTTTCATCATCTTCTGGCTTTGCTCAAACTGCTTGATGAAGCGGTTCACAACGCTGATATCCACGCCCGCGCCCTTTGCGATCCTGTGCTTCCTGCTGGGATTTAAGAGCTTAGGGTTGCGCCTCTCCTGCGGCGTCATGGAAAGGACGATCGCCTCCATGCGGGCGAGCTGCTTTTCATCCACCATGGACTCCAACTGGGCGCTCTTGGCGCCGAGCCCCGGCATCATGCTCAATATGCTGGAAAGGCCGCCCATGTTTCGCATCTGCTTCATGCTTTCCAGGTAATCGTCGAAGTCGAACTTCCCCTTCTTCATGCGGCCGGCCATCTCTTTTCCCTTTTCCTCATCCAGGTCCAGGTTCGCCTGCGCCTTGTCGATCAGGGAAAGCACGTCGCCCATGCCAAGGATCCTTCCCGCCATCCGGTCCGGATAGAACTGCTCCAGGTCGGAAAGCTTCTCGCCCATACCCACGTACAGGATCGGCTTGCCGGTAACCGCCTTAACGGAAAGCGCTGCGCCGCCTCTGGTGTCGCCGTCCATCTTGGAGAGGATCACGCCATCAATGCCGACCTTCTCGTCAAATTCCTTTGCCACGTTCACGGCGTCCTGGCCGGTCATAGCGTCCACCACCAGAATGGTCTGATGCACCGTGATGTTTTCTTTGATCTCGATCAGCTCCTGCATCATGTCTTCATCAATGTGCAGACGGCCCGCCGTATCCAGGATCACCACATTGTCGCCGTTCTTCGCCGCATGCTCCATGGCTGCCTTCGCAATGTCCAGCGGCCTGTGGTTTGTACCCATGGAAAAGAAATCCACATCCTGCTTCTTCGCGTTGATCTCCAGCTGTTCAATGGCCGCCGGACGGTAAATATCGCAGGCAACCAGAAGGGATTTCTTTCCCTTCAGCTTGAACTTTCCGGCCAGCTTCGCCGCTGTGGTGGTCTTACCTGCACCCTGAAGGCCGCACATCATGATCACTGTGGTCGCCTTGCCGGGCTGCATCTGAATCTCCGTCGTCTCGGAGCCCATCAGAGCAGTCATTTCCTCATTGACGATCTTGATCACCATCTGCCCCGGATTCAGGCCGTTCATCACGTCTGCACCGATGGCGCGCTCCTCCACGGATTTGACAAACTGCTTCACCACACGGAAGTTCACGTCCGCTTCCAGAAGCGCCATCTTCACTTCCTTCATGGCAGCCTTCACGTCGCTTTCCGTCAGTCTTCCCTTGCCGCGCAGGTTCCTGAATACATTCTGAAGTTTGTCGGTCAAGCTTTCAAATGCCATATATTTCCCTTTGCGGTTACTATTCACAGCACTCCACCCGCATGTACACCCGTCGCCTCTGCCTGGACTCCAGTCCCGCTCCTTACGGAGCTAAGGCTTTCCGGGATGAAGTGACTGCTTCGCAGTCCTGATCCAAAACGGACAATACCTGCTTACATGCAAGCACAACACACGTGTTGTCCGTTCTGGACCGGCTGTGAATAGTAACTCTTTATGTTACGTTACAACTCCTCCATGATCTCTTCGGTCAGCCGCTGCACTTCCTTATCGTCACAGAGTTCCCTGATCCGTTCCAGCTTCTGCCGGATCTCGCCGAAGCGCCGCATCAGATGAAGCTTGCTCTCGTATTCCTCAAGCGTCCTGTCGCACCTTTTGATCAGGTCATGGACGCCCTGCCGGCTGATCCCGGCCTCCTGCGCGATCTCGCTTAAAGAAAGGTCGTTATACACCGCGTCCTCATAGATCCTGCGCTGATGAGGCGTCAGCAGCTCGCCGTAGAAATCATATAACAGCCCCTGCTCTACGATCTTTTCCATGCTTTCCTCCATGCCGGAGCACTTCTGCGCCGAAGCACCGTCAAACAGTTGCGGCGCATAAATGCGGATTCCCTGCACCGCCTGATGTATCATACTATAGTTGGGGATGGGTGTCAAGTATTTTTTCTTTACAGTGCTGGTTTCGTCTTTTAAACGGTTCCCTTCTCACAGATCACATGATACATTCCACCCTTCCCTCTGATCACCTGAAAGACAAGCGGATTTCTTTTCCCCCATTCCGGATCGGCATCTGCCCTCTTTTTCCAGACGTAATACTGTTTCACAAACTCCTCATGGATATCTTTTTCTGCCTTCCTGCGAGCCTGGACCGCTATATCAAAAGTATCAAAAGTCCCCAGATAAAACTGCTGCCCTTTAAAACCGATCTTCGCTCTGTATTTGCCGTTCTTCAAGCGGTATACTCCACGAAAGCCGCTTTTATTATCACTTCTGTTTTTTCTCTTTTCCAGCCATTCCACACAGGTTCCGTCTATACGGTGAAGCTGTTCTGATACCTTCTGTTGATTTTCCTGTTTCAGGCATCCACAGCTCAGATTATTCCCAAATATCAGTCCGTCTTCCGTAACCTCTGCTTCTTTGCCGCAGTCACAGCGGCAATGCCAGTATACGGATCCCTTGTGATCTCTTTTTTCGGTCGGATATTCCGCCACAAGACGCCCGAAACGTCTTCCGGTCAGGTCCGTCAGCCTTCTCCCTACGACAGGCTTATGTTGCTTTACCATTTTTCTGCAATCTGAATTCTCTTTCATCCTTTGCCGCCTTACTACCACATCTTTTCTTCACTGATTTCTTTTCTGAATATAGCATGCGTATACGTTTGTGTCAACTTTTAGTAACGTTTTAGTATTCCCCCAGGCTACTTTGCATATAGTAGAATAAAATAAAAGTGTCTTTTCATGCAATGACGGGGGATCTTATATGATGATTGGCGATCGAATAAAGCAGCTCAGAACAGACGCAAAAATGACGCAGCCGGAGCTGGCCGCAAAGCTTGAAGTGACACGTTCTGCCATCGCTACTTATGAAAATAATACGAGGCAGCCATCCTTTCATGTACTGGTACGGATTGCTGAAATTTTTCATGTGAGCACGGATTATCTGTTATTGGGAAATAAAAATGATCTGCTGGATGTCAGCGGTTTAACCGTTGATCAGAAAATGATACTGACCGATCTTATCAAGAATTTTAAAGAATCGAATGAGTCAATACTTTTTGAACTAACGAAAAAAAAGGAACTTCTCGAAAAAAACAGGGAATTGGAAAAGAGGCTGAAGGACAAAGAGTAAAAATTCCAGTAAAAATGCCCGATCTTCACCCGTCTTTTTAGTAAAATTGCTCTTGACATCCGGTGCTATAATAGATGTGTAACAAGGAAATGATACTTAACAAGACCTGCTTAATGACAACGGGTCCGGGCTAAGCATTCAGTTTTATGGAGGAAAAGTTAAATGAATACTTTAAAAGCTGAAAAAAGAAGCATGGACATCAAGGCAAAGAGACTGAGAAGAGAAGGTTATGTTACCGGCAACGTGTTTGGCAAGAAGATCGAAGGTTCCATTCCCGTCAAGATTGAAAAAACCGCGCTGGACCGTCTTCTTAAAACGAGTGGCAAGGGCAGCAGGATCCAGCTCGATGTGGACGGCGAGAACATGGACGTTCTGATCAAGGAAATAGATATCAACCATCTGAAAAATGAAGTCCTGGAGATTGACTTCCAGGCACTGGTAAGCGGCGAGATGATCCATTCCGTAGCGGAGATCGTCCTGCTGAACCATGAGAAGGTGGCGGAAGGTATCGTGGAGCAGCATCTGGAAGAGATTTCCTACAGAGCGCTTCCGTCCGCACTGGTGGAGAAGGTGGAAGTTGATGTTGCAGAGATGAAGATCGGCGACTCCATCAAAGTAAAAGATCTTCCGATCGCTTCCGACAAGGATGTGCATCTGATGACCGATCCGGAGGCTGTGGTGGTTTCCGTCGGCCTGGCTCACAACGCTCCGATTGATGAGCCTGCTGAGGAAGGCGAAGAAGAAGGCGCTGCCGGCACGGAAGCTTAAAACCGGTTTGAAGCTTAAAAAGGACATTGCGGCGAGAAAACCGCAATGTCCTTTTTTATGGCATTTTCTTATCTCAAATTTGAACTTTTTCTTTAGCATTACACTGATTCAGTTATTCTGAGCCGATGTTCGATTGTTAACGTTTTATTCTTCGGTTAGAAACAAATCCTCTACTCGCTTTGTCCCACCCATTTCTGCATTATAACCAAGTATACCAAAGATATCTTTTACCTGCATATTCAAATGGTTCTCGGATTTTTTAACCAGCAAAATGAAAGCTTTCAGTTTTTTATCTAAACTTTTCCACATTATATGATAGTCCACGTTTTTATTATTCCCGGTACTGCATATAGGTAAGATCACATCCCTCATCAGCCTGTGTTACATTATCAATAAAATTACGTACAAATCCCCTCTTAATATCTTCATGCTTCTTAGGTACAAAATCGTTCAATCTGTTTTGAATTTCTTCATCACTGATCTCTATCTCAATCAGATTATTCTCCACATCCAAATGGATGATATCTCCATCCTGAACGGCAGCGAGGGGGCCTCCAACCGCGCTTTCCGGCGCCACATGAAGAATCTGTGTTCCAAAACATCCGCCAGACATTCGTGCATCTGTGATTCTTACAAAGTCATTAATCCCTTTTCTGTTCAGCTTTGGAGGCAGCGGCATGAAATTACCATTTTCGGGCATGCCAGGAGCTCCTACCGGACCATACCCTCTCAACACTACTACTGTATTTTCATCCACATCAGACTCCTCATCTAATAAGTATTTCTGGCATTCTTCCAAACTATCAAATACTCTTGCCGGTCCTCTATGTTTTAACAGATGCTTACTGGCTGCACTACGTTTAATTACTGCCCCTTTAGGAGCCAGATTTCCATACAATACTGCAATCCCCCCCTGTTCATCCAGAGGATTATCTAAAGGTCGAATTATTTCTTTGTTATAAGGCATATCCACCATCTTCAAATTCTCACCGACTGATTTCCCGGTGACGGTAAGACACTCCGTATTTAAAAACGGTTCCAATTCTTTCATCAACGCGGCAACACCGCCGGCATCATGAAAATCGGTCCCCACCGTTCCCGTGCCATGCGGCTTTACATTTACTAGCACGGGAGTCTCCTTACTAATTCGCTCAAAATCATCTAGTGTCAGGTTAATATTCGCTCTACGTGCAATCGCAATCAAGTGAACAATTAAATTAGTCGAACCGCCTACCGCCATTAATACTCTAATTGCATTTTCAATTGATTTTTCATTAATAACGTCCAGGCACTTAATTTCCTTTTCGATCAGCTTTACAATCTGTCTTCCGGATTCCTCGCAAATACGAAGTTTTTCTGCTGATACACCAAGACAGGCTGCTGAATCCGGCAATGCAATTCCTAATGCTTCTGTAACTGTCTGGCATGTATTTGCCGTTCCCATGATTGGACATGCACCTGCACTGCCATACAGACAACCTTCATGCTTTGTCATCTCTTCCAATGTGATTTTCCCAGAAGTATAGTCGTTATATAGATAAAAACTATCTGTCCCACATACAAGCGTTCTCCCCTTGTAATTTCCTGGAAGCATCGCGCCTCCCGGAACATAAATCGTAGGCTTATTGGCAGAAGCTGCAGCCATCAATTGTGCCGGAACATTTTTATCGCACCCTCCAATTAGTACAACACCATCAAATGGATGACGTTCGATTAATTCTTCCGTTGTAATAGACAAAAGATTTCGGTAAATCAAACTTGAAATATCAAAAAATACCTCACAAATCGACATGGTGTTCACTTCCAGAGGAAAGCCGCCAGCTGCCCAGACACCCCTTTTCACAGCATCTGCCAACTGTCTGAAATGAATGTGACCAGGGTTTGTTTCTGCCCAGGTATTTATAATTCCCACGATCGGCTTTTCAATATCGCTATCGGTATATCCCATTGATTTTAAAAGTGCATTTCTAAGCATGCCTGTGCGATCCCCACGTTTTTTCCATTTTGTCGAGTAATTGTGTTCCATATAAAAAGCTCCTTCCTAGTTTTCCATAGCGACTATACACTTTGCTTCACTATAAATTCTGCCAGTAAAAAAATTTACTGGCAGAAAATAACATGATTTAATTGCTTTCTTGAAATGGCTTATTTAGGAAAATATACCTTATTAAACCAATCAATCCATTCATAATATCCATATGTTTCGAGATCTTTCAAATACTGCGCCCAAGTATCATCTGTTACTCCTTCCACAATACTGGTAGCCACAAAGCTATCAATGAAGGGAACAATCTCATTTTTAATAAAAGCCCCCTCCTCACTTTCTTCGGCAGAAATAAATTTAGTCGGCAAGGTCTCCTCTGACAGCATATCCCAAACTTCATCTACATTATACACACGGTTCGTCGTGCTATTTGTCATATCGTCAAGATTCAGAACCAAGCTCTCATCAGCCAAGATTAACGGACACAAATCTGCCATTCCAGCAGTATAAACCGCACTACCTGAATACGCAATGTCTGTAGGTTTACCATTCTCCATTTTCCACAGCTCGCCTTCAGCGCCACCACGAACAGTCCACTTCATCTCTGTGGTGCTGGACAAATAGTTCCACCAATGCAAAGCGGCTTCAACATTTTCACTGCTTGCATCAATTAAAAATTGACCTGTACCATACTTGGCTGAGTTTTTCACACCTGTCTTTACTGGTTCAACATCATCCAATCCCTTAACGGGCTTGAGAACCACATAGTCATATATGTAGGGATTATCCATTCCCATGTCTGACATCGGTGTCCATGACCAGTAACAACCTACAAGACCAGCTTTCAGATTAGACAGATATTGCTCAGAGGTTGCCGAAAATCCCTCTACATCTAGCAGACCTTCGCTTGCCAATTTATTACCATACTCCAAAAAGGCACGAAACTCTTCTGTATCCGCGGTTGGGAGAACCGATCCATCTTCCACTTTATAGTAATGGGAATCATCTGAAGCATCTAGCCCTCCGATACCAAAAGAGTCCGCAAGATTCATGATTTTTGAACACCAAAACTTCTGATTAAAAGAAAGCGGAATTTCATCTGTTGTATCCCCGTTTCCATTCATATCATTTTCCTTAAATGCCTTCAATACATCATAAAGCTCATCCGTGGTCTCTGGAATTTTCAATCCCAACTGATCCAACCATTTCTGATTAATCATCATAATACCTTGCGGATCATTATTGCGGCTTATCTCTAGCCCGGTATACAGGGTACGAATACTTCCATCTGTCATACGCAGCCCATCAAGTCCACCATTCACCATCTGGGCATAATCTTCCAGTACATCTGGAGCATAGGTTTCCAACAAGCCGTCCTGACTCAAGTCATAAAACGATTCAAAATCTTTTTCTACATTTATACCAAGTCCTCCCAGATAAACATCCGGTTTGTCATCACCTGCCAGAATCACGCTCGCTTTCTCACTGGCTGTTGCAGAATCAAGCACCATCCATTCAACCTTAATTCCGGTCGCGTCCTCCACAATAGGAATAAAATCCTTGTTCTCAGCAAAATCTGCACTTTCATCCAGTGGATTTTTCACAACGGCAATCTTAATGGTCGTGCCAGCAAATTCATCAGCGGTAATACCCTCCGCCTCAGCAGACTCTCCATCCTCCTTTGTCTCATCAGCTTCATTTGTGTTTCCCCCCTGGTTGGTCTCATTGTCAGGGTTGGTAGTCTGACCACAACCAGCAAGACAACTGCCAACCATAACCACTACCAACAACATTGCCAACATTTTTTGTTTCATTGAATTCTCCTCCTACAGTATATTTTTTTAATTATTTAATATAGCAGACATTTGCCGTCTACTCTATTGCGTTTTCATTAACTAAAGAGATTAAAACATCTCTTTAGTTTGACCAGACCTGTACCACTTGGGCACCTCATCCTTTGACTGCTCCGATCATAACCCCCTGTGTGAAATACTTCTGAATAAAAGGATACAGACAGAGTATCGGTCCGGTTACTACTATAATGATCGAATACTTAATCACAGAGACCGCATTTTGTAATTCAGCGGCTATTTCCGGATCTGCATTAACGTTATTCGCTCCGGCTGATGTTGTCAAAAGTATTTGTCTCAGCACAAGCTGAAGAGGATATTTATCATCGTCTGTTAAAAAAATCATCGCATTAAAATAAGAATTCCAGTATGATACAGCAATATACAGAATCATTACAGCAATAATCGCCTTGGATAGTGGCAATACAATCCGAAAGAAAAATCTTCCATTACCGCACCCGTCAATCGTAGCTGCATCAAACAGCTCCTCTGGTATACTATTTTGCATGAAAGTACGTACCACAATAATGTTATAAACACTTACGCTTCCCAATATGACCATCAACAGACGTGAATCCAAAAGCCCATAACTTTTCACCGTCAAGAAAAACGGAATCAGACCTCCACTGAAATACATGGTAAATACAAATAATTTCATGATAATACCACGACCTCTTAAATCTTTGCGAGAGAGCGCATAACCGGCCATAAGGACAGCCATTGTTCCCAATATCGTTCCACACACTGTATAGAAAATGGTATTTTTATATCCTGTCCATATATCTTGATTCTTAAACACCGTTTTGTATCCAGTAAGAGTAAATCCTTTTGGATAAAACAACAAGTCGCCACTATTAACAATTGTCGGATCAGAAAAAGAAGCTACCAGTATAAAATACACTGGGTAAGCCACCACCACAACAGCCGCGATCAATAGCACGTTGATGATAATACTAAATAAGCAATCGTCCCATGCCGTGCGTTTCTTTTTATGAGAAATGTTATCCACCGCATTCTCCTCCTACCACAAACTTGTATCACTAACTTTTTTCGACATTTTATTCACGAACGTCAGTATCAAAAAATTGATGATATTATTAAATAAGCTGACTGCTGCTGACAAACTGTACATTTGTTGCTCTAGTCCTATTTTGTATGCATATGTTGATATGATTTCAGACGTCGCCAAGTTCAAATTATTTTGCATCAAAAACGCTTTCTCATATCCGACGCTCATGATAGTTCCAGATTTTAAAATCAACATGATAATTATGGTAGGAACAATACACGGCAGGTCAACATGCAATACTCTCCTAAAGCGATTTGCCCCATCAATTTCAGCAGCCTCATGAAGCGTCGGATCAACACTGGACAACGCTGCCAAATACATAATCGAATTCCAACCAGTATTCTGCCAAATACTGGACAATACATAAACATGAGGAAAATAATTTGCTTTTCCCATGAAATATACGTCACCGCTTCCCCCAAATATTTTGAATATGGTGTTGATAATTCCCGAACGCGGAGATAAAAATAACGAAAGCATACTTACCAGCACTACAGTCGAAATAAAATATGGCAAATAGGTAATTGTCTGCGCAAATCTCTTCCAATTTTGATTCCTTATGTTGTGAAGAATTAAGGCCAGAATAATCGGCAGGGGAAATCCCAACAACAATTCATAAAGGCTGATTCTCAATGTATTCTTTATCATTGTCCAGGATCTGGGAGATGAAAAGAACCGCTCAAACCATTTGAATCCAACCCATTCACTACCTGCAATTCCACTCGAAATCTTAAAATCCTTAAATGCAATCTGAATTCCATACATCGGTGCATAGCAGAATAGAATGATATAGCTCAAAGCAGGTATTAAGAATGCATAAAGGACCCAATTCTTTCTAATATCTTTCGCTAATTTTTTCATCAATTCACCTCTTTTTTCGAAATAGGACTGTAAAGTTTTACAGTCCTATTTTTCTATAAAGCCTTATATTTTCAAGGATCTCACCACTTTACAAATAAAAAGCAATGACGGTACACTCCGCATCCGGATTTTCTGACTTAAAGCCATCACAGCCATCATAGGACACATCGAATTTTGGATGATATTCTAAGCTTTTATCTGTTTTTCATAGTAGCTTCTCCTTCAAAATATCAGGAACCTGCATACTATCGGCAACTTTTGTTCCGATCCATTCTACTCCTTCTCCTATTCCCTCATACAAAATCTCTATTCCGGCAGGAGCTCTGAAATATCCTCCTACAACCACCATGTCTCCTCCTAAATGCCTGATCGCTGTCGTTTTCTTTAAGCCCATCAGTTTGTTGTTGAAGAAATCACATGCAATTAATCGAGTATCCCCCTTGATCTGATAACCGACTTCTGCGGTATCAGCATAACATCCATCAAGAACATTACAAACTCCCTGCATGTCAAATGCCACAGAACCAATGAGCATTTCCGGCACATCGTTCTGATATTCTGAGTTTGTATAGTCTGCGTCATACACCCCCGCACGAAGTGCCTCCTTACGCTTTGCATATATATCTGACCAGGTCTTCATATCCATGTTAACAGGGGCAATGGTTCCTCCCCAAATATGACAACGACTTAACCGATTCGCACTACCTACCATTCTCACACCAATCGTATAGTCTACCACGATACAATCAGTAAAATGACAATCGCTCAATGTAGAATAAATGCCAATGTTCCCGGAAAGTCCCTTCATTGTGCATTTGCAATATATATTATTACAAATCAATTCATACAAATGTCCTTTTTTCTCTCCATCGCCACCAATACACAAGCCATATTTTATTCCATTATGAAATGCGGTATTATTTATCGTAAAATGGTGCGCATTCGTAATTCTTAGACAACTTGCGACTCCATTTCCATCAATATCGCCTCCCTCGATAAATAATCCGAGATTATCATAAATGCTCCCATCATCATTAAACAGCGAAAGGCAATGATAATTTGCATCACTTTCATAACACAAAACAAAATCCATTTTATTTCCTGCTACCAACCTTGCTGCCGGATGCATCTTTAACGAGCATCTGTTCGAAATCCGTAAAGGTTCTTTTATATCATAATCACCCTTAGGGATATATAAAATTCCGTTTTCCGTCGCATCAATCGCTCTCTGAATTCTTGGCGAATCACTTTCCTCCTGATTTAATCTTGGATAATCTGTTAAACTTGTATCGTACATTACCGCTCAGCCTCCTCTTCAAAATCTATTTTTTCATATAATTTAGGGATAATTCTTCCCGAATGTTCAAACTCTAATGGTACAATATCATCGAACATTCCCCAATGAAGCGGGACTGCCCACTTAGCATTGCAGTCTCTGGCAAATTCTGATGCATCCTGTATATTCATATTATTTCCACGTCCATTTACGGGCAAAAAAACTGCAAATATATCTTTAGGCAATTCTTCCAATATGTGAGTGTTATACAAGGTATCTCCTGTGACATAATATTTTTTTCCATCTTGTTCCAAAATAACACCAAAGGCACTCTCTTCAGAATGAAAAGCCTTTACTGCAGTAAGACGTATGTCTCCAATGGTCCACTGCGTACCTGGTTCAAAAATAATGCAGTTATGATTTCCAGGATACGTTAATACTAATTCATGCGCAGCTTTGGAGGAAATAACACACACCTCTGTATCTTGCCGTAGGTAAAAAGACAGGGTTTCCGGATCCGTGTGGTCCAAATGATTATGTGTAAGCAGTAGCACATTTGGGCTTTTATGCAAGAATTCTTCTTTTACCTGCACACGCCGCTTTAATCTTTTATTTCTCTTTTCACAACTATCCGAAAAATATGGATCTACCATTATTGTAACCTGGTCTGTTTCAAACAATAGCCCAGCCTGCCCAAGCCATGTAATCTTCATCGCATTCATCTCCTTCTATAGTTCATTCAGAAACCATATTTCTCGCGAACATCAGACATCAGTAATGCACCATTATCAATGACAATCGATGTACCTGTAATTGATGCTGCTCCATCTGAAGCAAGGAACTCTACCGTCTTTGCAATTTCATCCACCATCACCCATTTCTGCAAGGGGATCTTATAATATGTCGCTTCTTTATCTTCCAATCTCTCTGCCCCCGTGTCCGTCCATCCTGGAGCAATTACATTTACATTAATTTTATATTTTGCAAGTTCTATCGCTACATGCTTTGCTAATTTAGTTACCGCACATTTTACTGAACCATATACTGCTACATCAGCAAAATAAGCAGTATCATTGTTTGATGATATTACTACAATGCACCCTTCAATCCCCTGCTCTATCATCATTTTTGCCGCACCTTGCATACAAAAAAAAGCACCTCTGTAATTCACCTCACATACACTGTCAAACAAACTTTGATCCGTTTCTAAAAAGGAAGCCTTTTTCGTAAGCCCTGCATTATTAACAAACAAATCCATCCTTGTGAAATGCCTACGAAACTCCGAAAACATCTTTGCAATTTCATCTACATATCTTATATCAGCTTGAATTGCCAGACACTTCCTCCCTATCTTTTCAATCTCTTTTACCGTTTCGTATGCACCATCAGCACTCGCGCAATAGGAAATTGCCACATCATATCCTTGCTTTGCCAACCAGATAGCTATCCCTTTTCCTATTCCAGTTCCTCCCCCAGTGACAAACGCCGTTCTATTCATATTTAATCCCCCATTCATATTCTCTTGAAAGAGGCTCATAAAACTCATCAAATAACTTATCGAAATATGGATCCGTATTATATGAAGGTCTTCTACAATAATCGCTGGCGATAATTCCTCTTCTTTTCAGTATGCGCTTTTCAAAAGCTATAATCTGTTCCACATTTTGACGAATGTGATTTAGCATTGGCAAAAGCTTATTATGTATTTCAATCGCTTTAGATCTCTCTCCCTTTTCATATTTCTTGTAAATATCCAGATATACATCGTACATTGAGCATCCCGGCATCGCTCCTATTGCTCCTCGATCCATACATTCTATCATTTGAAATCCTGCATTTCCGACAAAAATTTTCATTCGTCCATTTGTCAAATGCATCAATCTGGTAACATAAGGCCCTGCCGGCTTGCACTCTATTTTATAATATATCGCATTTGGACATTCTTTCTCCAATCTACAGAAAGCCTCTGCGGCAATTGTAACGCCGGTTTGCTCTGGTGCATACTGTGCCATCACAGGAATGCTGACCGCCTGTGCCACTGCTTTCATATGTTCATAAAGATAACTTGCTCCAGGTTTCAGGAAAAATGGAGGAAGAATCATTAGACAATCTGCCCCCGCCTTCTCAAAATCTGCCGCTCTATGTACTGCAACCTCTGTTGCATGATCTGTGACAGAAATTATCACTTTGCCACCCAAGCGATGTGCTGTTGCAACTGTCAGATTTACCATCTCTTCTCTCTCTTTGTCGGTAAGTTTGTAATACTCCCCGGCAATTCCAAATAATGTAACAGCATGACAGCCGCCATTCACCAGATCTACCACTAAATTCTCCAAGCTTGCATAATCAATCTCACCACGCTCCGTAAATGGTGTTGCTATGATTGGACATATTCCTTTTATTATGCTATCCATTTCCGTCTCCTTTTCTTCTCATTTTAACCACTTTTTGACATTTTTGTCTTTTCTGTTTTCTTAAAATATTCATTTTCAATTGCCTACATTTCGTCAAAATTACCCATTTAGATTATCTTTATGAAAAAATCAGAATATTTTTCCTAAGATTTATTTCCTTTTTTTCTTAAAATTATACACAACATCTATTGTCATTAAAATACACCAAACCTGTTTATTAGATGGACTTTTCTGTCTATATATGATATACTTTTTTAAAGTTTTCAAGGGAGACCAGTTATATGACAGATTATATAGAAAAACGTTTCAATTTTATTTATCCAACTGAACTAAATATGTATTACTGCGGAAAACGTTATCGTTCTGAAAACCATATCTATGGCCCTGCAATCCGAAATCATTTTTTACTTGTATATATTCAAGAAGGAACCGCTGTTCTTTCACACAAAAGTAGCACGCACATTATGTCACCAGGCCACATATTATGCATGTTTCCTGACGAAAAAATTTATTATAAGGTAAGCCAAAATTCTCCATGGAGTATTTTATGGATTGGAGTATATGGCAAACTCGTATATGACTTTTTATCTCTTCTGGATATATCCCCCCAAAAACCTATATTTAAATGTCCTGACCCGGAATACACAGAGTCAATTTTAGAACAAATTTTGTCATCATCCGAGGATACTTCTTTAAGCGGAAAACTCCTTAGTCTTTCGCTTATATACACTTTTTTTTCCTCACTAACAAAGAACATTGACTTACCACATAAGTCCGAATCGGCTCTCAAAACCTTACAGAACAATGATACTCACGAAATCATTTATTCCTCTGACAAAATTGTAATTCGCGATGCAGAGAACTTTATCCGCTTTCACTACGACAGTAATATCACCGTGAATGATATAGCTAAAAATGTAAATCTTGATCCCTTTTATTTCTCTAAACTTTTCAAAAGAGAAACCGGACTTTCTCCAAAGCAAAAGATCAACGAATATCGCATAAACAGAGCCTGTCTTCTTTTAGAAAACTCCAGTTTATCGATAGCGGAAATAGCACACTGTATAGGAATGGATGATGCTCAGTATTTTTCACGATTTTTCAAGAAACAAACCGGATTATCTCCCAAAGTGTATCGTCAGATGAATTATCAAAAAAGCAACGACTAATATGCTATAAATTAAGTTGCTAATAGTTTTGATTTCAGTTATACGCACCATATATGTGCGAAGTATTTATCAGTAGATTCCATGCAGACATCATAACAATTGTTTTCAAGAAGCCAGTTTTTGAATTGCAAAATAGAGTTGTTGAAAGATTTCAATAATTGCGGCACCGAGAGAAGATTTGTGAACATCGACACCACGACAGGTTTGGTAGGTCTTCTCAGACGGAATAGTGTAAAAAAAATTGTGGTTAAACCGCCAGTGCCGGAAGGTAACAAAAACAAAGAGTGTATTTCCGGGTGACAGCGCGCTGAAGAAAATACTATACTGGCGAGCAGGAATATAACACAGAAATGGACGTAGAGACACCGAAACTGGGACCGGGTACGAAGCCAGCTGATCCTCCCGTATCCGGAACGTCTTACACCGTACCTGTAAAAGAGAAGAACATCCAAAAAACCGGAACAGCATTTTTGAGCATAAGCAGCTGTTCCGGCCCCTGTTGTACAGATATTTACAGGATAGCCGGGAAAGCCCGGTTTTAACCAGAAATAAGGGGAATATTCCCTGGCCGCTGTAAATGTCTGGTTAGCATACAAAAAAATAAACCAAAGAAAACGAGCAAGCTAATTCTCCGTTTTCCTCTTATTTTTTATGCGCGCGCTTTGCGATGATGTCCTTCAGCTTCAGCGCTTTTTCGATATTTCCCTCCACCTTCAGCTTCTGGAGGGTCACCGCCAGGATCGGGTCCAGCTTCCCATCCGCGATCTTTCTCAGCGTTTCCGCCCTGCAGGTGAATACGGCATCCCGGTCATGATACTCATATGGCTCCACGTAAAGCTTCCCATCCTTCACCTCCACGTAGAAGATGCCTTCCCCCTCTCCCACGATGTTAAACTGATACGCCAGATGTTCCTTAATATCCGATACATCCGCTCCCATAAGCCTCTCTTTTACCTCTGCGAAAAAATCCGCATATGTCATTGCTTCTTCCTTTCCGCCGCCGCAGGCAGCATTCCGATAAAAAAAATGACGATAAACCTTTTCGGCCGTTGGCCGATTTCCTATCTCCCATACACTATCACTTTTTCGATCAGCGGTCAATCCGCCTGTAATACTGTGCCTGCGCGTTCCACAGTTCGCGGTACATGCCGTCTTTTTCGATCAGCTCGTCATGGCTCCCCCTCTGGATCACCTTTCCTCTGTCAAAGACGAGGATATCCTGGCAGAAACGGCAGGAAGCCAGCCGGTGGGAAATATACAGGGCCGTCTTTTTCCCTACCATCCGGTCGAAACCAGCATAAACCTCGTACTCCGATACCGGGTCCAGCGCCGCGGTCGGCTCATCCATGATGACGAACGGCGCATCCTTGTAGATCGCCCTCGCGATCGCCATCTTCTGCCGCTCTCCTCCGGAAAAGTTCACGCCGCTCTCATCGTATTCCTTTCCCACAAAGGTATGAAGGCCCTGCTCCATCGTTTTCGCCCGTTCCGCAAGCCCGGCCTTATCCAGAGCCTCCCGGACACGTGCTTCATCCATCTCGCCGCTTCCTGCGATGTTCTCTCCCACCTCAAAGGCAAAGATCCGGAAATCCTGAAAAACGACGGCAAGCAGATCACAGTAGGCTTCGTAATCGTATTCCCGGATATCCACGCCGTTTACCCGGATACAGCCCTCCGTCACGTCATAAAGGCGGCAGAGCAGTTTGATGAAGGTGGTCTTTCCGGAACCGTTTTTCCCAACGATCGCCATCTTCTTCCCCGTATCAAAGCTGAGGCTCAGATCATGGATCACTTCCTCGCTGGAACCGGGATAGTGGAAGGAAACATGATCAAATTCCACATGGAAACGGCTGCCGGGACCATATTCCGGAACCTTCTTTCCTTCTTCCTTCCGGCTTCCCAGTTTTCTGAACTTCGCATAATCATGACAGTAGGGCGCATGGGTGCGGATCGACGCGATCACGCTCATCAGGTCCGCCATCGCTTCCGACATCTGGACGATGCCGGCCGCATAGGTCACCACGCTTCCGATGGTGATGAGGCCGAGATATGCCCTGAGTCCCGCAAACAGGTACACGAAAAGCCCGATCAGCGCTGTTGCCGCCCGGCGCACGATTTCCTCCTTCGCCGCCAGGGCCGCTTCCGCGTCCACTTCCTTCTGCACTCTGCCGCTGGCCGCGTCCGTCTGTTCCTGTACCAGCCTGCGCTGTCCGTACAGCCGCAAATCCTTCTGCCTTTCACTGCTTTCAAAGATCCCCATATAATACTCCAGCAGGCTCTCATCTGCAGCTCTTTTCTGATGGGACCTGCGGATCCTCTTTCCATACCGGATATCCACCCGGAAGCTGAAATACACCAGGCCCGCGATCACCACAAACAAAAGCAGGCTGGCAAGCCAGGAATTCAGGAAGCCTTCCCGCAGGGGATTCACCTGGGTAAACAGAGGAAAAGCGATCACAACGGCAGTCACAATAGCCGTCAGCGCCTGAAAAAAATCTTTCCAGTCCTCCAGCACCAGGCCGATCAGCCCGTGGTCCGTTCCCGCGTTCCGGATGGTATGCAGCATCGTGTGTGTATTCGGATCTTCCAGATATTTATAATCCATGGTGAGCAGCCTTTTGTTCAGAAGCCCGTTCTGCTGCTCATAGATATAATCATGCTTCTGATTATGGATTTCCGACAGGATGGAACTCATACAGTAGCAGAGGCATTCCAGCCCCAGCGCGGTCAGCGCGATCCGCAGCAGCCGTCCAAAAGGAGCGCCCTCATAGACCGCATCCAGCAGATACCCCAAAAGGACCGTGGTGATAAAAGGCCGTACCCCGTCCAAAAGGGATATCCCCGCCGCACAGAGGACCACCTTCCGGTAGCCCGCCCTACAATAATCCCGGATCAGATAAAATTGATCCAATATCTCCCATTTTCCCATAACTACCTCTTTTCTTTCTCCGGCGTCAGGCGTAATACCGGCTCTGGATCTCATACAGTTTCGCATAGCTGCCGCACGCGCGCATCAGCTCCTCGTGGGTACCCTCTTCCACGATCCGGCCGTTTTCCAGAAGCACGATCCGGTCACAGAACTGAGTGGAAGCGAGCCGGTGGGAAATATAAATAGCAGTCGCATTCTCCATCGACTCGCTGAAATTCTGATACAGCTCGTTTTCCGCGATCGGGTCCAGGGCTGCCGTCGGCTCATCCAGGATGATAAGCGGGGACTCCTGATATAATGCCCTGGCAAACAACAGCTTCTGATATTCCCCGCCCGAGAAATCCACACCGCCTTCCTGTACGCCGCCAACCAGCGGGGTTTTCCCCTTCCGGGGCAGGCGGCTGTATCGCTCCGCAAAGCCTGACAGACGAAGGGCTCTCTCCAGCTTCTTTTCATCCACTTCCTCCGTCCTTTTTCCCGTCAGGTTCTCATCCAGGGAAAAAGGAAGCATGGTATAATCCTGGAACAGGACGGACAGAAGGCTGTAGTATTCCTCCCTCTGGTAGTTCCGGATAGGAATATCGTTCAAAAGGATCTCTCCGTCTGTCGGTTTATAAAACCCGCAGATCAGTTTGACCAGCGTGGTCTTTCCAGCTCCGTTTAAGCCAAGGAGCGCCAGCTTCTCTCCCGGCTGCAGAGTCAGGTTCACATCCTTTAACACTTCTGTTTCACTTCCCGGATAGGAGAAGGAAACATGGCGCAGCTCCAACTTTGCAGGATGCTTTTTCATCTCCTGCGTCCTTTCCCTCTGTTCCGGGCTGTCCCATTCATTTTTCCAGGAAAGGAAATCGCGTACATAACTCATGGACATGTTTGCGCTGTTATATCCCATGACCATATAGACCAGCCAGTTGAAAAACCTGGCAAAGGTACTCAGCAGGCTGATATAATAAACCAGCTCGGAAGCGGTTATCCTTCCTTCCGTCAGAAAATACAGCAGGAAGCCGTAAAGGATCCCGTTACGGGCAAACATCAGAAAACCACCGACGATCCCACGCACCTGATACCAGAAATGGATCTTCCCGAACAGCCGGTCCATTTCTTTCAGGGATTCTTCATATTTTTTCAGGAAAAGATCCCGCAGCCGGTAGATCCGGATATCCTTTCCTGCCGCCGCATCCGCCGCCTGCGTGCTCAGATAGGCAGTCCTTTCCGCATACAGGCTGTTCTGCCCGTAATAGACGGTATACATCTTCCTCGCCACGACCAGGAGCACATAGTTTAAGGCTACCGAGGCCATCACCACCAGAATGAGCCACAGCCCCACCCTCGCGATCAGGACCGCATAGAAGATCAGCAGGATCAGGCAGGAGCTTCCGCTGACCAGAAGATCCGGCGCTCCATATAATCCCCTGCCGTAACGGAGCGCAGCGGCCACATTTCCGATCGTTTCTTTTGATGCTCCGTCTTCCAGTCTGTCATAATCCAGATCCATGATCTTCGCCGTGAATTTTTTGCGGAAGAACTGCAGAAAAGACGGCATGGAACGCCCCAGCCACAGATTGGCCGCCTGGTCACAGGTATTCCCGGCCCACATCAGCACACAGATCGCGACGATGTGCCCAAACAACACGGACAGCGCCGCTCCCGTCTCCAGATCACGCACCACGACAGATGGAAGCAGGGTCTGCGCGTAGGAACCCACCACAGTGGGAATGAACACCAGCGCAATGATGAATACAGACCCTTTCTTCCATTCCCACAACGCCTTGAGGCAGTACCAGAGGTTCCCTGTCAGGCTGTAGCGGCTCTTTCCTTTTCCGTAACTGTGAGATATATACTGCAAAAAAACTCCCCCTTTCTCAGCACATCTGTAGATTATTATACCATTATTCTATCGGGGGGGTAAAAAGGCTACGCATATTTCGTTTTTTGAGGGGAAGGACATTGTATTTTTTGCGTATTTCATCCATATAAAAAGAAAAAGGACAGCCGGAGCTGTCCTCTTTCAAAAAACATTCTATTCTTTTCAAAATATATGTGATCCTCTCACAGCTTCTCACTGAAAATATTCTTATACCCTTCCCCATAAATTTCCGTCGCACTGGAAATGATCATGAAGGCAAGCGGGTCCTCCTGCTTGACGATCTCTTCCGCTTTTGGCGCGATGGTATTTCGCATGACACAGAGAATGACCTTTTTGGGACTGTTGCTGTATGCGCCCTTCCCCTGCAGGAAGGTGACACCCGCCTCCAGCTCAGTCATGATGCGGTCCGCGATCTTTTCGGAATGATCGCTGATGATGTAGACCAGCTTTGCTTCGTCAAAACCGTACAGGACCGCATCGAACATGATGCTGCTCACCACCACACCCAGCATGGCGTAAAGAATGGTGTCTATGTCGTCGAATACCAGAAGGGATGCGGCAACGATCAGAATGTCCAGAAAGAAAAACAGCCTGCCTGTCTTCAGATGGCGGTATTTCTGCCGCAGAAATTTTACAATGATATCCGTCCCGCCTGTGGTCGCCCCGGCACGGAACACCAGCGCAAGCCCCGCTGACATCACTGCCCCTCCGGCCAGCGCAGCCAGAAGGGGATCGGACGTGACCGCGCCGAACCGGGTAAAGAAATTGGTAAAAAAGGAGCTTAAAAAGGTGGCGTACAGGGTGGAGATGAGAAAACGGAACCCGAACTTCCAGAGTCCGGCAGCCAGGATCGGCACGTTGATCAGAAGGATTCCCGTTCCGGTGGGAAGCCCGGTCAGGCGGTTCAGGATCATGGCGATACCCGTCACGCCGCCGGGTGCCAGATTGTTCGGGTCCAGGAACAGGCTGACGCCGACGCCGTAAATGACAGTTCCCACCGTGATGAGCAGATAATCCATCAGTCTCTTTTTTATTGCTTTCTTAGGCTCCATTCCTTCCTCCTTGTCAGGACGGATCAACGATTCGTGCGCCACCTTCCCTTTTCTCATTCTGCAGCAAAGCCGCAGAAATTATTCCGGGAATATGCAGGTACGAAAATACGCAGCTGTCGGGAAAAACGCTGTCTGAAGGCAAAAGACCGGGCGATACACGTTTCCCTCCGCGGTCATTTACATGATCGTCTGCACCAGTCTAGGCTTATAGCCCTCCTTTTCCAGAGCCGCAAGGATCTGTTTCTTATGTTCCGTCCCGAATGCTTCCAGCGTGATTCGAAGTTCTACGGCGGCGCTTCTGTTAATGGATACAAACTGGTTGTGCTCCAGCTTGATGACATTGCCGCTTTCCTCGGCGATCACATGCGCCACTCTGGACAGTTCGCCCGGGCGGTCCGGAAGCAGTACGGAAACGGTGAAAATACGGTCGCGGAGGATCAGGCCGTGCTGTACCACGGAAGACATGGTGATCACATCCATATTTCCGCCGCTCAGGATGGAAACCACTTTTTTGCCCTTTCCCTCCAGATGCTTCAGAGCGGCTACGGTCAGAAGGCCGGAATTTTCCACGATCATCTTGTGGTTTTCCACCATGTCCAGAAATGCCGTTACCAATTCCTCATCTTTCACCGTGATGATCTCGTCAATATTCTTCTGAATGTAAGGAAAAATGACGCTGCCGGGCGTTTTTACCGCCGTGCCGTCAGCGATGGTGTTCACCGTATCCAGCGTGACCACCTTGCCCGCCTTCAGGGATTCCTGCATACAGTTCGCGCCTGCGGGCTCCACGCCGATCACATGGATCTTAGGGTTTAAGAGCTTCGCCAGGGTGGAGACGCCCGTGGCCAGTCCGCCGCCGCCGATGGGGACGAGCACATAATCCACCAGAGGAAGCTCCTGGAAGATTTCCATCATGATAGTCCCCTGCCCGGTCGCTACCGTCGGATCATCAAAGGGGTGGATGAAGGTATATCCGTTTTCCTCCGCCAGCTCGTAGGCCTTCGCGCAGGCTTCATCATACACATCTCCCCACAGCACCACTTCGGCTCCATAGCTCTTGGTGCGGTTTACCTTCATGAGCGGCGTGGTGGTGGGCATGACGATCACCGCCTTACAGCCGTATGCCTTTGCCGCATAGGCCACACCCTGGGCATGGTTTCCGGCAGAGGCGGTGATCAGCCCTCTGCTCCTTTCCTCCTCCGAGAGCGTGCTGATCTTGTAATAGGCGCCGCGCAGCTTATACGCTCCGGTGAGCTGCATGTTCTCCGGTTTTAAGTAGACCCGGTTTCCCGACTGTGCGCTGAAATACTCGCTGTAAACCAGCTTGGTCTCCCGAGTGACCCTTTTCACCACCTCAGCGGCTTCTTCAAATTTCTCCAGGGTAAGCATCTTATTGTCTTCCATCTTCTGTCACCTTTCCTTCCTGTTTGCCATATATTTTCAGTCTTTTTCGCCCTTTACGTCGAACAAGGCGTTCACGAACTGATCCGGGTCAAATTTCTGCAGATCCTCCATGTCCTCTCCCACGCCGATGTATTTCACCGGAACGTTTAACTCCGACTGGATGGCGACCGCAATGCCGCCCTTCGCCGTTCCGTCCATCTTCGTCAGGATAATGCCCGTCAGATCTGTCACCTCGCCGAACTCCCGCGCCTGCTGCAGCGCGTTCTGGCCGGTGGTCCCGTCCAGGACCACCAGATTCTCCCGGTGGGCATCCGGAAATTCCCGGTCGATGATGCGGTTCATCTTCCTGAGCTCTTCCATCAGGTTTTTCTTGTTGTGGAGCCTTCCTGCGGTATCACAGATCAGCACATCCGCATGTCTTGCCTTCGCCGCGTTCACCGCGTCAAAAAGGACACTCGCAGGATCGGAGCCTTCCGCCCCTCCGATCATGTCCACTCCCGCTCGGCTCGCCCAGCCGGCAAGCTGCTCCCCTGCCGCCGCGCGGAAGGTATCCGCCGCGGCGATGAGCACCTTCCTTCCCTCTGCCTTCAACATCCCGGCGAGCTTTCCCACCGAAGTGGTCTTCCCCACCCCGTTCACTCCGATCACCAGGATGACGGACTGTTTCTTTTCAAAATCATAGGCTGTCTCGCCCACCTGCATCTGCTCTTTGATGCTGTCGATCAGAAGCTGTCTGCAGGCGGAAGGCTCCTTGATATGCTGCTCCTTCACCTGCTTTTTCAGGCGGTCGATGATATCCGAAGTGGCGTTCACGCCGATATCGCCCATGATCAGCGTTTCCTCCAGCTCCTCGTAGAAGTCGTCGTCAATGGCTGAAAAGCCGCTGAAAACGGAATCGATCCCGCTCACGATATTATTTCTCGTTTTGTTCAGACCTTCTTTCAGCCTGGCAAAAAAACCTTTCTTTTCTTCTCCCATTCCATCTCCATTCTGCGGTATCCCGCACCCGTCCTGTCGTTCCGGCGGCGGCACCATTTCGGTTTACGCCTCTTTTACGGACTTCTGCCGGCCCGGCGTCAGTTGGTCAGTTCCTTATCGATCAGGCTTACGCTCACCAGCGTGGAAACGCCTTTTTCCTGCATCGTAATGCCGTAGAGCCTGTCGGCCCTTTCCATCGTTCCGCGCCTGTGAGTGATGACGATAAACTGCGTGTGCTTCGTCAGTTTATGCAGATAACCAGCGAACCGGCCCACATTGCTGTCATCCAGCGCTGCTTCGATCTCGTCCAGCAGGCAGAAAGGAGAGGGCTTCAGGTTCTGGATGGCAAACAGGAGGGCGATGGCGGTCAACGCCTTCTCACCGCCTGAAAGCTGCATCATGTTCTGCAGCTTCTTTCCCGGCGGCTGGGCGATGATGCGGATTCCCGCCTCCAGGATATCCTCGTCTTCCAGAAGCTCCAGGGTTCCCTTTCCGCCTCCGAACAGTTCCCGGAAAACCTTGTCGAACTCCTCCGCGATCTGTGCGAACTTTTCCTTGAACTGTCTGCGCATGGCCTCGTCAAGCTGCAGGATAACTCCGCGGAGCGTTTCCTCCGCCTGCACCAGATCGTCATGCTGGCCTTTTAAGAAAGTATATCGCTCCATCAGGTTTTTGTAATCCTCAATGGCGTTCACGTTCACATCGCCCAGCCGGCGGATCTGATCTTTTAAGGAAGTGATCTCTTTTTTCATCGCCCCCAGGTCCTGCAGGGCTTCATCCCGCAACCCTCCGGCGCTTCCCAGCGTCAGCTCATATTCATCCCACATGTAGTTGATCTGGTTTTCGATTGCTTCTTCTGTTTTTTCCCTCTGCGCGTTCAGACGGTAAACCTCCCGGTCAAGGCCGGACATCGTTTCTGACAGGCTCTCCCGTTCCACGAAGAAACGTTTCTGTCTGGCGGACAGCTCTTCCTTCTTTTCCATATCCGCCTGAAGCTTCTTCTGGCCGTCGCTTCCCGCTGTGCCGGAAGCCGACAGGCTGTCAGTAAGAGACAGCACCTGTTTTTCCTTTTCCTGCATCTGCCTTTCGTTTTCCCCGATCCCGGAAAGGACTTCTTTCTGCTCTTCCTCAAATCGGGCGATCTCTCCAGACACACGGTCCAGGTTGGCCTGGGCAAATCCCTGCTGCTGGCGGATCTTTTCCGCTTCCATCTCAATGGAAGATACCTCTGACGCCTGTGCGTTCTGCCTCTTTCGGACCTCTTCCAGCTCCTGCTGCGCGGCGTCGATCTTCGCATCCATGTCCTTTTCCAGCTTTTCGGAAGCCGCCAGCTCCCGTTCCGTCTGATCCTTATCCGCATGAAGTCCAGAAAGGCTTTCCGCAATTTCCTGCTGTTCCTTCTGCAGGCCGTCGTATCCTGCCTGGGTCTGTTCCTTTTTCTCCCTCGCCGCCGCCACGTTCATACGGGCGGTGTTCTGGCGGATGAATTCCTGCTGAAGCTGTTCCTTCGTCTGATCCAGCTTCGTGCGCATGGCCGCCCGTTTTTGGCGGATTTCTTCCGACGCCTCCAGCAGGGAATCCACCTGCTTTAAGGTCTGCTTCACTTTTTCCTGCAGCTCCCCGATCTCCCGCCTTCGGCCGAGGAGGTTGCTGCTGTTCTTAAAAGCGCCGCCGCTGATCGCTCCGCCCGGCATAAAAAGCTCACCCTCCAGCGTCACCATCCGCAGGCTGTATCCGGTCTTTCTCGCAAGGCGCACCGCGTTGTCCACCTGGTCGACGACCAGGATCCTGCCCAGAAGGGAGGCCGCCACGTCCCGGTACTTTTCCTCCGTTTTCACCAGAGAATCCGCGAGCCCCAGGACGCCCGGCTCGGAAAGAAGCTGGCGCTGACGGAATTCCTGGCGGTTTTTGATGCTAGTCAGCGGCAGGAAAGTGGCCCGCCCGCCCCTGACCGCCTTCAGGAAAGCGATCATCTCCTTCGCCGTATCCTCATTATCCGTCACGATGTTCTGGATACTGCCGCCTAGCGCCGTCTCTATGGCGGTCTCATATTTCTTCTCCACCTTCAGGAGGTCGGCGACCACGCCCAGGATGCCGGGATGCTTTTCCTTCTGCTCCATGACGCGCTTCACGCTTCCTCCGTAGCCCTCATAACGCTCCGTCAGATTGGTCAGCGCATCCAGGCGTGATTTTTCCTGATGGTATACCACCTGGGCATCCCGCACCTCCCTGTCCTTCTTTGCCAGCTCATCGCGGATCTCATTCAACGCTTCCTCCTGGGCGCTGATGGAATCGTTCAGCCCTTTGATCCCTTCGTTGATCCGTTCAAATTCCTCCTCCAGCTCCCGGATGCTCTCATCCTGCTGTTCTTCGTCCGATTTGGCGCGCAGCAGCCTGGAATTCAGCTCTGCCCTTCGGATCTGGATCTGTTCCAGCATGGTATCGAAGCGTCCCATTCTGGACTTGATGACGGCGCGCTCATTCAGTTCGCCTATGATCCTGTTTCTCGCATCGTCGATAAAAGCGCTGATCTCCTCCGCCTTTGCCTGGATGGAAGAAAGGTGCAGAGCCGCTTCCTCATGTTTCTTCTCCATCTCCATGAGACTCTGGTCCGTTTCCTGCTTTTCGGAAAGGAGCCGCAGCCGGTCTTTTTTCCGCGCTTCGATCTCCTTTTCCAGCGTTACCCTCCTGTCTGCCAAGTGGCGGCCGTTTGACCGGGCGGAGTTGATCTGTTCCTTTAAAACATTGATCTCCCCTTCCAGCCTGCTCTTCTCCATGGCGGCGTCTGAAAGCTCCGTCCTGGTCTGCTCGATGCTCTTATCCAGCTCCTCGATCTGAGCCTGGACGCTCTCATATTCTTCCTTGATGTGCCCGTATTTCTCCGTTGTCTCCTGCAACTCGCCGGAAGCGGTTTCATACTTTTCATTCAGGCCGGAAAGCTGTTCGGAAAGCCGGCGGTTTTCCAACAAGAAGACGTTGACATCCAGCCGCTTCTGTTCTTCCTTTTTCTTCAGATAGACGCGCGCCTTCTCCGCCTGCTTTTCCAGCGGCCCGGTCTGCTTTTCCAGCTCGGCGAGAATGTCCTTCACCCGCAGGAGATTCTGCTTTTCATCCTCCAGCTTCTTCTGGGCTGCGGCCTTCCTTCGCTTGAACTTCACGATTCCGGCCGCTTCGTCAAAAAGCTCTCTCCTTTCCTCCGGCTTTCCGGAAAGGATGCGGTCGATCTGACCCTGGCCGATGATGGAATAGCCTTCCTTTCCGATCCCGGTATCATAGAAAAGCTCATTCACGTCCTTGAGCCGGCAGGGCGTGCCGTTCATCAGATACTCGCTCTCTCCGGAGCGGTAGATCCGCCTCGCCACCGTCACCTCGTCATAATCCACCGCGAGCTGGTGATCCGAATTGTCCAGCGTAATCGCCACATAGGCGTAGCTCATGGGCTTCCTGACTTCGGTCCCGGAAAAAATGACATCCTGCATGGACGCGCCGCGGAGCTGCTTCACCCGCTGTTCTCCCAGCACCCAGCGCACCGCGTCCGCCACATTGCTCTTTCCGCTGCCGTTCGGCCCCACAATGCCCGTGATGCCGTTATGAAACTCAAAAGTGATCTTATTTGCAAAGGATTTGAATCCGTGCACCTCAATGCTTTTTAAATACATGCTTTCCTATCCCATCTTTTTTAAGTCTTTTCCCTGAGGGTGAGGAGGGTCTCATAAGCCGCCTGCTGCTCCGCCGCCTTTTTGGTGCGTCCCTTTCCGCGTCCTGCCGTCTTTCCGTCCAGCCTTGCTTCCACGAGGAACTGCTTATCGTGTTCCGGTCCCTCTTCTCCGATCAGCACATAAGAAAGCTGCATGCCGGGGGTGGTCTGGATCATCTCCTGAAGCGTTGATTTGCTGTCGTAGAACAGGATCTTGTTTTCCAGGTCGGAAAGGACAAAGCGATGGATAAAACGATGGGCGGCCTGAAATCCGCCATCCAGATACAGCGCCCCGATCACGGCTTCCATCACGTCCGAAATGATAGAATCCCGGTTCCGGCCGCCTGTCGTCTCCTCCCCTTTCCCGAGCAGGATATACTTCTCCAGTTCCAGATCCCTCGCGCAGTAAGCGAGCGCAGGCTCACACACCATGGAGGAACGCAGCCTGGTAAGCTGTCCTTCCGGCATCTGCGGGTTCTCATGGAACAGAAAATCGCTGGAAACCAGCTCCAGCACCGCATCTCCCAGGAATTCCAGCCGTTCATAGTTTCCCACCTTATTGATCTTCTGCTCATTGGCGAAGGAGCTGTGGGTGAGCGCCTGCCGCAAAAGCTTCTTATCCTGAAAGATGTAGCCGATCTTTTTCTCCAGTTCTTCCAGATTATGATTCACGTTTTCGGTCCTTTCCGTTTCTTCAGATTTCGTACCCTTTTTGCATGACAAAAGCCCTGCCGGGGCCGGCATTCCTCACTGACTGCCGTCTGCGCCCCGCCTCGGGCCTTTTTTGCAAGCCTTTCATTTCCCGTTTCCCATGCTCCTCTGGATCAGCTTCAGGGCTTGTCCTACCGTTCTGATCTTTTCCGCATCTTCTGGAGAGATTTCGATGGAAAACTCCTCCTCGATCCCCATCACGATCTGGTAAAGGTCCAGGGAATCCGCGCACAGATCATCCACAAAGGTGGTGTCCTCCGTGATCTCCTTTGTATCCACGCACAGTACCTCTGCAATGATCCTCCTCAGCTTGTCAAGCTCCATATCTCCTTCGTCCTTCCTTAACCGGCCGATCCGGAAATCGCTTTCTGGATCTTACCGTTAATATCCTGCTCGCGGAACGTCAGGCACTGCAGGATCGTATTCCTGATCTCCACAGCCTTCGAGCTGCCGTGGGTTTTCACCACCAGCCCTTTCAGTCCCAAAAGCGGCGCTCCGCCGTACTGCTCCAGGTCAAAGGCTTTCAACGTCTTCTTCAGGGCAGGCTTCACGAGAAGCGCTCCCATCTTACTGCGAAGGTCCGTCATCATTCCGGCCTTCACCATCCTGATCAGCGTCCCGCCGACGCCTTCATACAGCTTCAGGATCACATTTCCGACAAAAGCCTCGCACACGATCACATCCGCAGCTCCGGAAGGGATATCCCTCGCTTCCACGCTGCCGATGAAATTGATATCAGGACATGCCTTTAAGAGAGGGAAGGTTTCTTTCACAAGGGCATTTCCCTTTTCTTCTTCCGCGCCGATATTGACGATGCCCACTCTCGGGTTCTTAATGCCGACCACATGCTCCATATAAATAGAGCCCATCCGCGCGAACTGCACAAGCTGGGAAGGTCTTGCATCCACATTTGCGCCGCAGTCCACCAGAAGGGAAGCGCCCTTCTCCGTGGGGATCAGCGGGGCGAGGGGCGGCCGCTCCACACCCTTTGCGCGTCCCACGATCACCTGCCCTCCGACCAGGACCGCTCCTGTGCTTCCTGCGGAGACAAAAGCGTCGCATTCCCCTTTGCGGACCATATACAGACCCTTCACGATGGAAGAATCCTTCTTCGTCATCACAGCCGCCACCGGCGGCTCCGCCATTGCGATCACCTCTGTGGCATTCACCACCTCTACCTGGTCCCCCGGATACTCATATCTGGAAAGCTCCGCTTCCACCTGATCCTGTTTCCCGATCAGATACACCTTGATCCTCTTTTCCGACTGCACCGCTTCCACGGCGCCCTTTACGATCTCTCCCGGCGCATTGTCTCCGCCCATGGCGTCCACCGCTACCTTTACATATTCTGCCATAACTTTTCCAACTTCCTCGATTTTTTTTACGGCCGCCGCCGCCTTTTTCACAAAAAAACGCCCGAAAACCGCATCCGCGCCTTCCTGGAGCGCAGACGCATCCACAGGACATGTCCGCCCTGCCGGGTATCTTCCTATAATATACTAAACCTGCAGATAAAAGTCAAATAGACACACCGAAATCCTGTCATTTTCCGGATATCTGCCGCAGGAAAAAAAGATGCGGAAAGCAGGGGGCCTTCTCCGCATCTTTTTATGCTATTCCTGATCTTCTTCCTTTTTTCCCTCCGAAAGCGTTTGTCCCTCCGGAAACGCGTTTTTCTTCCGAAAACATGTGGTGTACAAAAGCGTACCTGCTGCCACGGTGATCGGCACGGAAAGGACCACGCCGAAGCTGCCGGACAGTCCCTGCATGATGGCAATGCCGATGTTGTTGGAATTGATGATCTGCAGGTATGGCAGGTCATAAGCATAATCCAGAATCAGCATGCTCAGGCTGCCGCCCGCGAAGGCCAGGATCAGCGTATTGCTGTCCGTTCCCATCATGTCTCTGCCCACACGGATGCCCGCCTTCCATAGTTCCTTTCTGGAAAGGGCAGCATTCTGGGCCAGGATCTCGCTCATGGAGCTTCCGATGGACATGGCCACGTCCATCACCGCGCCGAGGCTGGAGATCAGAAGGCCCGCAAACAGCAGGCTTCCCACCTGAATGCCCTGCACGGTCCACAGCGTCATCAGCGTCTCAATGTCGGACACATTGTAGCCGGTGATCCCGGATGCCCGGCTGAAAATCGTCGCAGTGATCCCCGCTGCCAGCACGCCTCCCACAGTTCCGATGGTGGCGACAAGGGTTTTCTTCGTATATCCGCCGATCAGGAGCATGGTCACCATCGTGGTGATGATGCAAATAAATACCGCGGACCAGAACGGGGAAAAGCCCCTGTATACCATAGGCAGATACCACAGCAGGATAGAGAAAAAGGTGAATAGAAGACCCAGGGCTCCCTTTACGCCCTGTTTTCCTCCCACAAGGACCAGGACCGCCAGATAAAGGATGCCGA
Organism: Candidatus Eisenbergiella merdipullorum; assembly: GCA_019118445.1. GTDB lineage: Bacteria > Bacillota > Clostridia > Lachnospirales > Lachnospiraceae > Eisenbergiella > Eisenbergiella merdipullorum. The sequence goes on from DWYY01000152.1 coordinate 30,374, forward strand.
ACAGATAGATCACCCATTCCCTGTCCTGAGAATACACACTGGCGATGGTGGTATCCCCCGCCACGCTCTGCATCACGACGACCCGCATCCCCGGCGTGCAGGGCGCGCCGAACAGAAATCCCGCGCTGCTGGTCACCTCAAGAAGTTCGCCCTTTTTCTCTCCGGTGAGGAGCTTCACCTCAACCACCTGTTCTCCCACACGGACGCCCGTCTCCGTCATGTTGTCCTGGAGAATCCGCGTCACCACCGCCTTTTCAAAGGTCTGGCCCTCTCTGGAGATGAGCGGGACCTTGTCCACACGGTTCAGCCACACGGTAAACAGCAGCAGTCCTATCCCTGCCGCCGCAAGCAAAATCAGGCGGACAGCCGTTCCCCTGGAAGGCCGCCCGCCCAAGTGTGATTTTCCCACAATCATTTCGTCTTGATGATCGTAAAGGTATCGTCGATCTTCTCAGTCGTGCCGTCATTCAGGATCTGATAGGTGTCGATCTGGAAGCGGCTGTCCGTCATTGTGATGATGGAGTAGCTGGGAAGCCAGTTCTGGCTGCGGTTCGCAACATAATCCTGCTGCGTTCCGATCAGCTCATAATACTTGGAACCGGATGCGGAGTTTGCCGTCATGTACAGGATACCCTTAGGATCCACAACGGTGTTGCCCGTGGTGTTCTCGATCGTGTAGCAGTTGTTGTCAGCCTGGAACGCCGCCAGAGCCGCAGCTCCTGC
>DWYY01000153.1 GCA_019118445.1 Candidatus Eisenbergiella merdipullorum
CTGCATGATACCCTGTTCCGCAATGAGGAAAGCATCTCCAAGGTCGCCGCACTGGTCAAATCCTTTGTAGATCTGGGCGGCCATCAGCTTCAGCTCAATTCCGTCAACCGGGATACCATGCTTGACGCGCAAAAGCATCCGGAGAAATACAGGAACCTGATCGTGCGTGTCTGGGGATGGAGCGGCTACTTTGTGGAACTGGATAAGGATTACCAGGATCACATCATTAAAAGAGCCGAGCTGAGTCTGTAGACAGAAGCGCAGCGCAGGAACGCGCGCCCTTCGGGCGCACCCTTGAGAGACGCGCGCTGCCAGGCGCACGAAAAATCGGAAGGGATCCGCCAAGATGTGGATTCCTTCCGATTTTTAAATTTCTTCCTCCGGCGCGCTGCCGCGGGAAACTGTCAGGACAGCAGCCTCATTTCCCGGCACGTCAGAATATCCGGTCAGGTCCGGTTCTTCTTCATCATATTCTCTGTCGCTGTTACCCAGTCATGATCCGGGTCATTGGAACGGAAGAAGCCCTGATGCTCTCCTGCCATCACCCAGAGGAAATAGGTATTGTACCCCGGCGCTCCCACGGTGGTATGATATCCTTTCGGGAATTCCACCAGCTCATCCTGCTTCACCGTATAGGTTTCGTCGATTTCGCCGTCCTTCGTATACAGCTTCTGGATGGCAAAGCCCTGCTCCGGCTGGAACAGGAAGTAGTAAAGCTCCTCCAGAATGCCTTCTTCCGGCATATGATCCACATCATGCTTATGAGGAGGAAAACCGGCCCAGTTGCCCGGCGTCACAAGCGCTTCCCCGATGCAGAGCCGTTTCGCGTTGCAGCCCTCTTCCATGATAAAATGGGTTTCCCGTTCCCAGGGCTTCACCCCGAGGGTCACGACGCGCACCTCTTCCGGCGGGATCAGCTGGGGCTGGGTATCCGTTTCGGCCTTCGTCTGGCATACCGCGATCTTCACATTCCATACGCCGGTTATCGTTCCCTTTTTATGCCTGGGCATGTACACCGTACTCGCTTTTCCTTCAAATACGCTTCTTCTTACTCCCACATTTTCGTATACTGCGCCGTCAAAAACGAAATCCGCTTTTCCGGACAGAATGATAAAAGCTGTTTCCGATTCCATGGTATCGAATTCGATACTCTGTCCCGGCTTCAGCTCGATCATGCCGAATTCAAGCTGTTTCAGAGAGCTTTCCTCCGCCGTACAGATCTTCGTATATCCTTCCGCAGGAACATATGTCTTTTTGTAGCTGTATTTTTCTTCCTTCATTTCCTCTCCTTTCAGCACGAACCAAGGGTTCGCGCGCTGCCCACAGGCGGCACTTCATTCCTCAGCACAGGCCGTCGGCCCGCGCATCTTTCAGGCAGGCCAGCATCATGCGGGCCGTATCCGCCGCATCGTGGCAGATCTTATAGTCCGCATAATCAAATATCAGGGCCCTTTCATCCGTATTCACGGCTACGATCTTACCGCTTCCCTTCATTCCCGCCAGATGCTGGACGGCTCCCGATATGCCAAAGGCAAAATAGATTTTCGGATTCACGTAATTTCCGCTCTGTCCGATCTGGCAGGAAAAGGGCGCAAGCCCCGCATCCACCGCAGCTCTGGAAGCGCCCAGCTTTCCGCCAAGCAGACGGGCCAGCTCCTCCAGCAGCGCAAACCCTTCTTTTCCTGCTCCCAGGCCGCCCGCCACCACGATATCCGCTTTTTCCCGCTCCATTTTTATGGTCGCCATCTGGATCCTTCCGGCGCAGGTGACGATCTCCGCCTGCAGGGACGCGCCATAGGCCATCCGGATCTGATGCAGGATGCCATTTTCATCCATGTAGAAATCTGTGAGGTCGGCGGTCAGCCCGATCCCCATCCTTCCGGCAAGCCAGGCCGCAATCTGTTTTCCTTCCTCTGTCGCCGGAAAAAGGATCACATCGGGTTCCCTCTCCCTGATCCGCTTTTCCAGACTGGCTCCCATCAGCGAAATATCATGGGAAGTGAACACGGGATCAGAATGAACCGAAACCCGAACCCCTTCCGGATACGGAATATCCACTTTTTCCTTTTTCCCGGTCAGCAGCACGCAGATCTGTGCATCTTCCGGGCTTTTACCGCATACCCTTGCAGATAGTCCGATAAAGACCTTTTCCTGCATATCCGGCGGTTTGATTATCAGCCATCTTGTCTTCATTCCTCTGAAAGGGTCCGTCCCAGATTCAGTTTCCCGAGCAAATCCAGGATTCCCGATTCATCAGCGGGACAGAGGACGGCCCTTCTTTTGCTGACCTCCTTTCTCTGCATGGATATCACCCTGGTGAGAGACTGCGGTTTTTCCTTCAGCAGTTCTGCATCCAGCTGCTTCACCGTGACCTGTCCGGCCCGTTTCAGTCCTTTCAGCCCCGGATATCGGAGCACGCAATTCCTGCGCAGGGATACGGCCAGGGGAAGAGGATATTGGGATACGCCCGTCTGGCCGATACACCGCATGCTTCCCTCCGGAAGCATTTCCAATCCGGTGATGCAGCCTGCGAACTTCCAGCCCAGCATCGCCGCAAGCTCCGGCCCTACCTGTCCGGTTTCCCCATCCGTCGTTCTTTCTCCGCACAGGAGCAGATCGATCCCTCCAAGATATTGGATTGCCCGGCATAATACGCTTGCCGTCGCGTAAGTATCTGCCCCCGCATAGGCGGGATCACTGATCAGGAAAAAGGAATCTCCTCCTATGGCTGCAAGCGAACGCAGCTGAGATTCGGTTTCCGGTCTTCCCATAGAAATCAGGGCAATGCTTCCCCCGTACTTTTCTTTCAGGCGCAGAGCGGTTTCAAAACAGCAGCAGTCCGCCGGATTGGGAACCATTTCCGTCTTTTTCCGCTCCAGCGTGAAATCCTTCTGATTCACGGAAACAGCGCCTGCGGCAGGCACCATTTTGATACATACCGCCATATTCAGGCCCATATTCTCCCTCCCGCTTTTCCGTCCTTCTCTCAGCTTCCGGCCGTCTTTTTGGCCCTTTCGTGGTATACTTCAGCCAGAACGTCATGGACTTTTTTGTACCAGACGAATTCTTCTTCATATTTCTGCACATTTTCCGGATCCGGCGTGTTGATGCAGTCCGGTCTGACGCACCGCTTTACGCTTTCCTCATAATCCCGGAAAACACCGCAGGCAACCCCTGCCAGCATGGCGGAGCCCAGAGAGGAATCGTCCTTCTGTGCTTTCTGAAGCGGTATATCCAGCATGTCTGCGACGATCTGCCTCCAGAGCGCACCTTTCGCGCCGCCGCCGATGATGCTGGCCTTTTGGATGCTGACCCCGTCTTTCTGAAAGGTCTTCAGACAGTCTTTCAGGGAATAGGCAATTCCCTCCAGCACGGCCCGGTTAAAATGCGCCTTCGTATGGAAGGAACGGATTCCGGTAAAACTTCCTCTTAACGTTTCATCCTGATACGGCGTCAGCTCTCCCTGCAGGTAAGGGTGGAACAGCAGACCCTCACATCCAGGCTCGATCTTCGCTGCCGCATCCGCCATGGCCGTGTAGGCGTCCGCAGAATGCTCCCTCTCATAGGCGCCGAACACATCCCGGTACCAGCGGAAGGATGCCGCGCAGGATTTTGTCGCCGTTCCCGGATACCACAGTCCCGGACAGATATGCGGATAGCATACCAGATTGGCATCCGTCATGGAATGCTCCGTGATCACACAGATCCTTCCCGCTGTCGCCAGCTTCACAGTAGCCTGCCCAGGATGAATGGCTCCTGAAGCATATACCTCCATCACCGTATCCGTTGCCCCGGCTATGACCTTCGTTTTGGGAGAAAGTCCGCAGCGCTCACAGATTTCCCTTTTCGGCGGGGAAAGGATTTCTTCCGGCCTGACAATGCGCGGCAGGAGGGAAATGTCCAGCCCTGCCAGATTACAGAGCATTTCCGACCATTTCCCCGTATGCTGATCCAAGAGCAGAAATCCCCACGCCTCGATACTGTCCGTCACATAATCCCCGGTCAGCCTGTATCGCACATAGTCCTTCATGGACAAGACTTTACGGATTTTCCGAAAATGTTCCGGCTCGTTTTTCCTCAGCCACATAAGCTGCGGCAGCGTCCACAGCGCTCCCGGTGTATTCCCCGCGATCTTCTCGATCTCTTCGCCGCAGGTCTCCTTCAGCTCCCTGGCTTCTTCCACCGCCCTCTGATCCGTCCAGTAGATCGCCGGCCGTATGATCTCGTCATTCTCATCCAGCAGAACGGCGGTATGCGTGGCCCCATCCAGGGCCAGCGCAGCAACCTCGGAAGCGTCGATTCCTGTCTGCTCTAAAAGGCTGCGGATATTTGCAAGAAACGCCTTCAGCGAATCATCCGGATCCTGCTCCGCCCAGCCGGGATGCGGGTATTTTGTCTCATACTCGCTGGAAGCTTCCGCGATCACGCATCCATCCTCACGAAGCAGCGTCGCCTTGGACGCTCCCCCGCCGAAATCACATCCAATCAGATATTTCATACCAGCGCCTCTTTCAACAGCGAAAAAATATCCATCAGGACCATATCTCCATGATCTGCCCTTTTCAAAATCTCCAGTGCCTGCGGGCATTCCACCAGGAGCATATCGGCCTTTGTCCGCGCGGCGTCTTCCCAGCGGCCTTCTGCCGTAAGCCGGGCAAGCTCCGGAGCATAGGCGCCAAACAAAGAGCTTCCGCAGCATTTGGTCAGCTTCCCATGCAGGAACATTTCCCTGATCTCACATCCCGCAGCTTTCGCCAGCTCCCTCACCGGGGCCATTTCCTCCAGGTCCCTTGCAAGCCTCGGGCTGTCATGCACCGTGACCGTACTGCCAAGAGGCCGGAACGCCAGCCGTTTTTCCTTCACCAGCTGATCCACATAGGCGGTGGCGGTCACTACCTGCTCCGGCAGGCTGCAGCCCCACACCGGGAACTGATGCTTCAGCGTTTCCGCCAGATAGGAATCCAGAACGATGATACTCTCTGCTCCCGTTTCCGCAAGCCGTCCAGCACATGCAAGCGCCTGCTGCCTGGTCTCCTCCACCTGGCCGATCAGATCGTACAGTTCGCTCCCCGCAGCCGGTTCCTGTTCCAGGAGCATGAAATCAATTCCCGCCCGCTCCAGGAGCCCGATCAGGCTGACTGCCATTTCCGGCACGCGGTATCTTGCTGCCGCGCCAAGAAGGACCAGAACAGATGCTTTCTTCTGATGCAGGCGGATCTTCTCCGCCAGGGCGGGATCTTCTTCGGT
>DWYY01000016.1 GCA_019118445.1 Candidatus Eisenbergiella merdipullorum
GATATTTAAGAGGAAAAACTTGCATGGATAATATGAAAATAAGTGCCATTCTTTATTCAATAGTGGCAATTATATTTATCCTATGTGCGGCCACTGGAGGCAGTCCTGCGTTTTATGGGGGTGCGGCTGCCTTTATTGCTCTGGCGGCGGCATCATACCCTAAGAAGGACAAGAAAGATTGCGAGCATAATGGCAGCACAGAATGCGTCATTGTTTATGGTGGTTTTTATGGGGGCGCAAAACAGTATGCCCAAAATCTGTCCGAGCAGACTGGAATCCCTGCAATCAGCTATAAAGATGAACCATCTCTTTCCAACATGCGAGTTATTATTTACATCGGAGGATTATATGCGGGAGGTGTTAGAGGTCTCACGAAGACTTTACGGAACTTTCATCTGCGCGATAACCAGAAGTTGATTCTCGTCACAGTTGGTCTGGCCGATCCAAATGAGCAAGAAAATCGAGATAATATACGTGTTTTCCTGCAAAAGCAGCTATCTCCAGAACTGCTTCAAAAGACCAAACTTTTTCATTTTCGTGGAAGGATTGACTATAACAAACTCACTTTTGTACATAGTATAATGATGAAACTACGTTATCAGTCTTTACGCAAGAAACCACTCGAAACGTTGACAACGGAAGATCGCACGTTTATTAATGTCTACGGAAAACAGGCGAGTTTTATTGATTTCAATGCTCTAAAACCGATTATCAAAGAAATACATTTACCGGTCGAACGTGTTCCAAAAAACATATCCGACCGGTAATGCTTTGTCTATAATGTCCGTTCCGGCGCATAGATCACCATCAGGTCTATATACTTCTCATCATCCCCCTGTTTTTCAAAATCATAGCGAATAATATAATCCCGGATACTGTAACCACGATAAGGGTTGCTCAGGGTGTATAGCTCTCCGGTAGCAAAGTCAATCAGGGAATAACGTGTGCTGGCAAGATAAGCCTCGTCGTCACTATTCACGTGATCAGCGTAATACTCACAAACTTTGTCCAGACAATTCTGGCAAAGCTGCTTTGCCAACGGTTCGCAATCCAGCCCGTCCGCATCTCCCAGATAAATCTTCACTTCGGATATTCCACGCTCCGGCCACGGATTGCACACGATAGAGCCATTACCTTCTCCAAAAGAAGAGATACGTGTGCTAGAGCTGCCTTCTAGTGTTTCATTTCCATCATCATCGTAAATACGCACACCTGTGTCTATTACCGTCAGATCCGGCCAGTAAATAATGCCGACAGAATCAAATTTATAATAGTAGTCAAGTAGTCCACCCGGTGGGCTACCACACACAAAACAGTCTTCCTGATCAATGGTAGATTCTAATGTCAGCTCATATTCCGGCTCCTGATTGTTTATTTCAATTTCTTCGTGGGGCGTTGTACTACAGCCAGAGAGAATGATCATAAGGGAAAATAAAAGGAATAGATTTCTTTGCTTCATCAGTAGCCTCCCTCAAAAGAAAAAGGACGCTCCTGCCTAGCAGAAAAGACGTCCTTATTTCCTGATAATTCCCTGTATATAAGCCTTCACCAATTCTTGTTGCCGACTGTCCATAGAGTTCCAGTCCTTTAGCAGTTCTTCCTGATCTTTGGTCAAGTCCAAAACTTTTTCGTCTTCGGCAAAGAACTGCGATAAAGTGATACCAAAACCATCACATATTTTCTCTAAAGTTTGGATTGTGGGTACGCTTTTCCGGTTCAGCAACGTAGAGATTGATGACTGAGCAATTCCTGATTTCTGAGCGAGCCGATATCTGCTCATATGCTTTTTCTCACACAATTCCTCGATTCGCTCGATGATATAGTTCTCAACCGACAAGTATTCTACACCTCATTTCCGATAGGATACCCTCATTGTACTGTGAATTCAGGTAACTTATCAGATTATATGTAATGAAGTAAAATACTTGCGTATTGCGTTATATACGGGTAAAAAAATAAGGTTCAGGTAGAGTATACCACACTTGACATGCGGCTGGATAGAGTCCTAATTAAAATTATCAACCGGTGGACAGAGGAAGAAAACAATGTCGTTTTCTTCTTTTTTGTTCAAAAAACAGGGGTAAACCCTCATTTTGACTCATGTGATATTTTACAAAAAACCGTGTGACGAATTGCAAAAATACCAAATCTGAACCCCCTGTTTTTTACGCTTTACCCCTGTTATTTTTAGAAAAACACACATAACTAGTTTTTGCTATTTTTAGCTGTTTTGCCGTTCATATTCCGTCGGCGCAAGACCGTGCAGGGACGTGTGTAACCGCATATTGTTGTAGAACCCTATATACTCATCTAATCCTTCTTTAAGGGTGCGGAGTGATCGGAACCTATTTGGATCTAGCAGGAACTCTTCCCGCATCGTCTTGAAGAATGACTCCATTATTGCATTGTCGGTTGGAACATGAGGGCGGGAAGCCTGGTGATAAATATGGTGTTGCCTATAGAACCGTTCCATCATGTAAGAAAAATATTGCCCTCCGTGGTCAGTGTGCAGGATCAAACCTGGCGCTGGTTTACGCTGTGCCACAGCCTTGCGCAGCGTCCCAATCACGAGATTAGTGCTGGTCCTCGACCCGAGTCTGTGAGCCAACACTACCCGCGTAAACTCGTCTAAATACACACAAAGATAATAATTATGTTGTTTATACCTGATCATCATCAAATCGCTCGTCCAAACCTGGCTCTTCTTTGTCGCTTTGTCTTGACGCAGCTGTGCCTCACTTTTACGATCTTCCCAGGCCAGGTAAGCACTGGACGCCTTTCGGTGGCGCTGGACATACCCGACCCCCAGCTCACGCATTAGTTTGCTAACGGTCTTGCGGCTGGTTTTGATGCCACGCTGCCGGAGTGCCTCCGTTATGCGCCCTGATCCGTATCGGTGGGCGCTCGCATCATAGACGGCCAGGATCTCTTCTTTTAGCATTGCCCGGCGGATCTCCTGTTGCCCAATCTTATCCTTGACCCGCAGGTGGTTATAATAGGTTCCGCGATCGACATCCATCGCCTCGCAAATCTCATGCAAACTGTATTGACCATAAATGCTGTCCATAAAGGCATATTTTTCTTTGGGCGTAAGCTCTAGTCCTCTGAGGCATTTTTGGCAGATTTCCAGTTTGCGAGCTGTTCTGCTGGCTGTCCGCTTGAGGCTGTTGAGCTCCTGCGTTGTTGCGGCTTTTATGCTGTGGGGGCTGGCGTAGTATTTATGTCCCCAGTAATAGATAGAGCTTTTGGACAGGCCATGCCGTCGGCTCAGTTCTGTGATTGAGGTTCCTCTGCGATAAAGCCGCGCCAGCCGCTTTTGTTTGTTTTTGCTAATCTTTTTGTATTTGCCGTTGGTAGGGTGTGCCATAAAATTATTATAATGTATTTACGGCTCGTTCTTGTCCTTATTTATAGTTTTACCGAATTGGCACATTTCTTCGTCGCAAAATTCTGCCGATTGTGGTATAATGACAACCATAGATTCTGGCGATGTCTGACATAGACATGCCGCTAAGGTACATAGTTTCCACTGCGGCCTTGTCAGCTTCGGAGAGAATCGTTTGTTTTACAATTAACAAATTTAGTCCCGCCTGGATGGGGGTATTTGTGATAGGGTTTGTCAAGAGGTAGTTCACCTCTGTCGAGCCGTTCTAATACTGAGGTATGGCAATTCCAAGCCCTCTTGACTTTTTTCAAGTTTTGTGTTGTTATGGGCAGTTATGAAACTACTATACTTTAGATACCATAAAGGAGAAGCATACGCCTGCTAAAGGCTTCTCGTTTATGATATAACTTTATTTCTGATACCACCCCGCCTGCGCTTCCCACATCCTGCTGTATTCCCCTTTTCGTTCCAGAAGCTCCTTATGGCTTCCGTTTTCCACCACTCTTCCCTCCTTCATGACAATGATCCGGTCTGCGATCTTCGCAAGCCCCAGCCGGTGGGTGATGATGACACAGGTTCTTCCCTCCGCCGCACGGAGAAAGGTCTGATAAAGCCTGCTCTCCTGAATGGAATCGATGGCCGAGGTGGGTTCATCCAGCAAAAGGAGCTTTGATTCCCTGTAGATTCCTCTTGCAATGGCGATCTTCTGCCACTGTCCGCCGGACAGGTCAACGCCGTCAAAATCCCTGGACAGAACCGTCCGGGCATCCGCACGGAAATCATTCTTCCATCCGCTGTCAACCATTCCCAGCTCATCCTCCCATCTTTTTTGGCTGTGAAGATCGGAAATACGGATGTTCTCCTCCAGGGTCAGCTTATACCGGTTGAACTTCTGAAACACCGCGCTGATGGAAGGAAAGCAGTTCGTGTTCTCATTCATGACCTTTCCTCCCAGAGTCACGCTGCCGCTGTCCGGGGGATAGATTCCCAGAAGGATCCGGGCCAGCGTGGTCTTCCCCGCCCCGTTTTCTCCGACCACTGCCACCGTTTCCCCATCCGCGATTTCAAGACTGATATGCTGCAGACAGTCTTCTTCCGTTTCCGGATATCGGAACGACACATCGTCAAGGATCAGGCTGCCATTTTCCATTTCCACACTTTCCTGCCGGCTCTCCGGGCTTTCCATCAGGTTCAGGAAATTGTTTACCCGGCCCATATTCTGAGACAGGCATCCAAGACTGTCCTGGAAAATTTCTTCCATCAGCAGAAACATCACGTCAATGGAGGAAAAAACTGCGGCGAAGGCTCCCACGGAAATCTGTCCGCGGACACAGCCGGAAACCAGCAGGAGCAGAATCCCGCCGTATGCCAGAAAGCTGAAGCAGTTCAGGCCCAGATTTATCACCGCCTCCTTCTTCCGGTATTTCCATGCGGTCCGGTTCCATTTTCCCACCGTATCCCGGTACAGCCGCAGAAAATACCGGGCCGCTCCAAGCACTCTGGTTTCCCGGTAGCTCTCCAGGGTGGTCAGTGTCTGTTCATAGGCCTCCGCCTCCCTGCGCGCCGGGGCGATCTGTCTCTCGATCCTGTCACCGAAGTGCATTTTTACCAGATTGGTCAAAAGTACCGGAAGGAATACCAGAAGAAGGGCAGAAAGCAGCCCCCAGTCCAGCCGGACCATGTAGACGCCCATCAGCGCAAAATAGGGGACATAGAAGGTGACGATGGAGTTTGCGGTATCCACCATTTCACAGGCGTCCTTCGCCCCTTCATCCGCCATATCCAGATTGGTCAGAAAACTGTTTTTCTCAAAGTCCACCGGGCGCAGCCTGCTGATTTTCTCCTGCAGCATCGCGCGGATTCGTCCGTATCCCTTCTCCCTTACCACGTCAGCATAAAAATTCACAAAGCCATTCAAAAGCTGGCTGATCACCTGGCAGGCGATCAGGGCAGCTGCAGCGAGAACCACCGCGTTTTGGCTCACTGCGCCTTCCACGCCGCCTGCAATACTGTCAAAAAAGCGCTGGGTCAGGATCACCACTGCCGCGAAGGACAATCCGTGAAAAATATCCACGAAAGACAAAAGCAGGTTTTCTTTCCATACCGGTCTGTAAACGAGCGGATATGCCTTCCGGAAGGCTGTAAGAAAACTACGATTCATATGCCTCTTCCCCTCCCTTCTTTTCTGCTTCAGGATTACCGTCTTCCTCATACCATTTTGCCTGTTCCTCATACATGCTCCGGTACAGGCCGTTTTTCTTCATCAATTCCGCGTGACTTCCTGCCTCCGCCAGAGTCCCGTCCGCGATTACAAAAATGAAATCAGACATTTTCACAGACGCAAGCCTGTGGCTGATCAGGATCACCGTTTTTCCCCGGCTGATCCGCTGAAATCTCCGGTAAATTTCATTTTCATGGATCGGATCCATCTCTGATGTCGGTTCATCCAGAATCCTCACCGGCGCCTGAGACATCACACATCTTGCCAGTGCAATTTTCTGCCATTCCCCGCCGGACAGGTCCAGGCTGTCCTCCCTGACCTTTCCGAGAACAGTATCCAGTCCATCTTCAAGCTTTTCCACCGTATCGCTCAGGCCAACCTCGTTCACTGCCTGCAAAAGCTCTTTCTCAGAGACGGAGCCCTTCCGTCCAATCGTAATATTATCCCTGACACTTACGGGATATCTGGCAAAATCCTGAAACACATTGGAAAAAAGTCCCCTTTCAAAATGGCGGATATCCTCCCCATTCATCAGAATTCTGCCCTCATAATCCTGATACAGGCCGTTAATCAGCTTCACAATTGTTGTCTTTCCGGCGCCATTGGCTCCTACAAAGGCATATTTCTTCCCGGCGCTGATTTTGAAGGAAAGATTTTTCAAAATATCCTGATTTGTCCCAGGATAACGGAAGGTAACATTTTGGAATTCAAGAGTCCGGAACACCTCCATCCGCTTTCTTCCCGGTTCCTCATTTTCTTCTCCCTCCGCCAGCGTTTGATCCTCCGGCATGGAAAATACGTCCGAGAGTTCCCTGAACCAGTTCTGATACCACGCGACACGGTCAATGCTGTAAGTCAGATCCCATGACATATTCTGCACAATACCAAATATTGCGTTCATCAGAGCCATAAACATACCTGTACTCAATGCTCCGTTTAAAGTCAGCGGGATCATAACTGTCAGTGCGGCGGCAGATACAACAATAACGGCCATGCTGCCCGCCTTCATTTTTACAAACCATTTTAACCGGATTCCAGTCGTGTATTTACGTGCCTCTTCATACTGCTGCAGGAAGCGTTCCCTGTATTCTCTGTGATAACCGAACAGAGTCCTTTCGTCCACATACTCCCTGCCCTTCAGCATTTCATGATAATATTCATTCAGCCTGTTTACCTTTGTCACATCAGCCTGAGCGTCATAGTCTTCCTTTCCACTCTTCATTGATATGCAAAAGCTTGGAATGGAAACCGCCAGGATGACTAATGCCAGCCACCAGACCTGTGTGAAAAGAATCACCAGGACACCTGCAGCCTTTAATATCAGTTCCAGTAACCGAAGAAGTCCTCCATATGCTTCTCGAACCCGTCCTTCCGCATTCCTGTTAACACGGGAGATTTTATCCCGCATGCTTGCATCTTCCATGGCTTCGTATTTCAGCCGGCTGATCTTTTCCACCAGAGAGGGCTTAAAGGAGGTTCTAAGCCGCATTTCCATATGCTGCTCCAGAAGTCCTGCAATACTTTTGGAAATCCAGCTGAAGGCCACCAGAGCGACAAGAACAAAGATAAGAAACAGCAGACCGCTGTCATTACGGATGCCAGCCGTTCCCGCCGCAGTTACCTGATCTATAAAAGCGGCAACCGCAAGCGTCTGCAGCGTGGGAACCAGCGCCAGCAGAAGCTTCAGCAGGGAATATGCGCCCGCCGCTGCCGCATCCGCCTGAAATATAATTTTTACTGCATCAAGTATGCTTCCTTTTTTCATACTCCCTCTCATTTTTAAGCTCCCCTCACCTGACCGCCCGAACCGCATACGTGGCGTTCCAGTTCTTCAAGATCCTGACGTCTGAAAATCCTGCCTCCCTTAAAACCTCCATCTCATGCTCCACCGTCAGAGGCGTGTCATAATGATAAAAGCCATCGTCCGAAAGATTTTGTTCCCGCTTCAGCCGTTCCAGCGTATGAAAATATTCCCCTTCCAGCGCCTCCGACTCCGCAAAGTAGTCTGTCAGGAGAAAAAAGCCGCCCTTCTTCAGAGCCTGACAAAGCTTCCGGTATAAGGGCAGCTTCTGTCCGCGCGTGAAATGGTGCAGGGATTCCACCGATACGGCGGCGTCATAAGCTTCTTCAGGAAACGGAACGTCAAAATAAGAGCCATGAATCAGACGCAGCCTTCCATCCGCGCATCGATCCGGGAATTTATCCGTCAGCGCCCCAAGCATTGCCTCCGATAGGTCGATTCCCGTCACGCGCGCCTCCGGATTGCGGAGAAAATACGCGTCCAGCTCCAGCCCGGTTCCACAGCCCAGATCCAACACCTTGCAACCCGCCATTCCGGGAAGCAGAGAGGCGGTAAACGGGTAAAACTCCCGTGCGCCTTCAATCCCGGAAAGCATGTGTTCCTCATATTCCTCCAGTCTGTTTTCAAAGAAAAGATCCATTTTTTCCAGCATGATCGTTTCTCCCTTCCGCTCGATCCCGGATATGATCCGAAACCATTCCCTGTTATTTTCAGAACACATTATATCAGGAAAACATGCCGTTCAAATCCTTAATGATGCGCCAGAAAAATGTTTGAGGCCTGGCAGGAGGGAAATCTGTTTCAGGCAGAAAAAAGAACGGCATTACAGATTTTATCGTCTGATATGAAATCAGTCTGCACAGCCGTTCTTTTCATACAGTTATACTTTTCCTTGCTTTTTACCATCCAATGGATTCAGTCATTTCCTTCCTCCGGGAACAGCATCCCCTCCATATAGCTTTCCTTAAAATATTCATCGGTGGAAAGCTCGACCGTAACGGCCTTCCGGGCAATCTCCTCTGCCGTCTTCCGCCTGCTGCCGTCCAAGAGCAGGTCTGCCGCTCCGTTTAACGCCGCGTTTCCGCAGATCACGATCCGTTCCCGCGCCATGTCCGGCAAAAGCCCGATCGCTATGGCGTTTTTAATATCCATGCTGCTCCCGAAACCTCCCGCGACCAGAAGCCTGGACAGGTCTTTCAAAGGCAGATCCGCGCGATGGAGCATGGTCCGTATCCCAGCATTGATCGCCCCCTTGGCGAGCTGGATCTTTCGGATATCCTCCTGAAGGAGCTCCACTCTGCCTGGCGGCATCGTCCCACCTGTAAGTATCGTACCACCTGTAAGCACTGCCCTGTCTTCCAGAAATCCGGTCTCATCCAGCCGTCCGCTTTGCAAAAGACAGCTTACCGCATCCACCACGCCGCTTCCGCAGATCCCTTTTGCAGGCCCGTCTCCGATCACGCCGCACTCAAATCCGTTTCCTTTGCATTCCACGCGGAAGATGGCTCCCTCTTCACCCGGCATCCCGCAGCTCAGCCCTGCGCCCTCAAAGGCGGGTCCGGCGGCCGTGGAACAACAGAACAGCTTACCGTCCTTATTCAGCACGATCTCTCCGTTGGTCCCGATATCCGTAAGAAGCTCCGGCTTAACGGCACTGCACAGACCTGTATGCAGCATGGCGCAGGTGATGTCCGCCCCCACAAAGGCGGAGATGCAGGGCGGGAAATACACCTTGGCATCCGGGCAGGGAAGCGCCAGGGTTTTCCCTTCCGTCCATTCCCCTGCCAGCCAGTCCGCCCGGAAAGGCGCATGGGAAAGGCTTTCCGGGTTCCTTCCCGTAAGGAGGTACAGCATGGAAGTGTTTCCCGTGATCACCAGCGTATCGATCTGCCCTACAGGAACGCCTGCCCGATCCACAAGTTCATGGAGAAGCTCCCCGATCCCGCCGCACACTGCCCTTTTCAGTTCTTTCCCCTCTCCTGCAAGGCTTCTCTCCACCCGGGAGATCACATCCGCGCCATATGCCCTCTGAGGATTTTCCATTCCTGCCTGAGCCAGCAGTCCTTCCTCTGCATAAAGCTGCGCTGCCAGTGTGGTCGTCCCCACATCCACTGCAGCCCCCAGCCTGTGGAACAAGGGCTTTCCTTTTCCTAAGGAAGCATTTTCTCCCAGCCGGATCTCCATCCCGGCTTCTTTTTCCCATTCCACCCGGGAGGGTCCGAGGATGACGGTGCGGCAGGCCAGCCGGACGTGCCCGGCAAGTTCCTGCGGGGAAAGCTTTTTTCGCTCCACAACGTCAGGCTCTCCCAGCACTCCTTCCGCGCGGACCCGGCATTTTCCGCAGCGCCCCATTCCCGCGCACGGCATGGCCAGGCCCTCTTTTTTCAAAAGCTCTCCCAGAGTCGTCCCCTTTACGGCCCGGCGTACCTTACCGTTGACTGTTACCTCTGTCTCATCCGCATACCCTTTCGGGCCACAGCCGCTCCCCCTGCTTTCTTCCATCAGTCTTTCCTCCCCGCTCTTTACCTGTTTTTTCCATAAAAGTCCGCCACTGCCTGGAAAAAGGCGTCGATATTTTCCCATTTTGACATGGGCGGGATGTCACAGCCGGAGGAAACCACAAAGTTGGGATAGCCGCGGCACGCCTCCATGAGCTGGAGCGTCGCGGTCCGGATGCTTTCCGGCGTTCCGTTCCTGAACTGCCCGGCAGGGTCCACATTTCCCATGGCGATCGTATCCGCTGGGATGTGCTTCATCATCTCCTCCATATCTATGGCGTTTCCGAAATGATATGCCGCGGATCCTGTATCCAAGATGGAATCTATCATCTGGATCGTACAGTTTCCGCAGTTATGGTAGATCACCGCAAAACGGTCGTCCTGAAGAGAATCCACGATCCGTTTCACATAGGGAGCTGAAAATTCTTCTGCAAGGGATGGCGACAGCAGTCCGGCCAGAGGCTCCGCCAGCATGATGCCATTCGCTCCCGTTTCCTTATATGCCTTTCCGTAGGAGATCAAAAATTCCGTGACCTTATCCAGAAGCAGGGCGACCATCTCCGGCTCATCATAGCAGTAAAGCATGATCTCCGTCACATCCAGCAGACGGCCTGCCAGGGAATAGGGGCCGATCATGCCGGCAAATACCGGCCGGTCGTGAATTGTTTCTGCCGCTTTTCTGACCGCATCGATATAGATATCCGTGCGTCCCGCCCCCACAGAGGGGATATTGAGCGCTTCCACTTCTTCCGGTTCGGATACAATGCTTCCCTTTACAGTGGGTACCTCATCTTCACTGACAACGATCTGCGAACCGAAACATTCCGCTTCCACGGACAGATCCATCAGGCTCACCGATGCCGCCGCGTCCACCCGCTCCGCGATCCGTTCCATTCCTTCCGCCTGTCTGTCGCTGTCCGAGATCAGCTCCTTCACGCTGACCCCCATGAGCTGCACGGCCGGGAAAGAAAGGATCGGCAGCGCTTTCTTTATTTTCGCCTCCCGCATCCCGGTCAGCCATTCCTTCATATCTTGGTTCATTCTCTTTTTCCCCCACTTTCCTGATCTGATCTTTTCCGGCAGAGTACGGCGCCGAAATAGGTGACCGTATCCTGTCCGTTGATATAGAGCATCCCTGCTGTCTGCGCCAGCAGGGATACATTGATTCCATACGCTTCCAGAGATCCTATGGCTTTGTCGGGGAAGCGGCATGGTTCGCCTGTTTTCTTTCCGCACTCCGCACACACCCGGCATCCGCCCGCGCCAAGATAGAGAAGTTCAGGATTTCCGTCCCGCTCCGCCTTTTCTGCCGCAGACAGACGGAGCTTCTGTGCCAGCTCATTATGTTTCCTTCCGGCTTCCATCATCCCCTCAAAATCATAGCTGTCCTCCAGGCTTCCTACCGTCTGATAGATCAAAGCGGTTTCATAAGTCCCAAGGTCTCTCATCAGCTCGTCTATACCGCCGATATCCGGCGGGCACATATAATTTTTCCCATAATTGCCGCAGGCGTTAGAAGCGCACAGACTGCGGAAGGAAGCGTCCGTAGAGATCTCCGACACACGGATCACCTCAGCGCGGAAGGCACCGAGCGCAAGTGCCTCCTCCCGCAGGGCCTTCATCAGTTCCTCCATTTTCCCCGATCCTTTCTTTCTCACAGAAATTTTTTCTGCAGGGATTTCCATTCCCGTTATCCGGCGGCGCGGCAGAGTTCCACTGCGACGTCCGCGGCGCTGGCCGCGTCAGGCGTATATTTGTCCGCCCCGATCTGTTCGCAGAATGCCTCCGTCACCGGGGCTCCGCCGATCATGATCTTCACCTTGTCTCGGATCCCCGCTTTTTCCGCCTCTTTCACCACTTCTCCCATGACGGGCATGGTGGTGGTCAGGAGCGCGGAGCAGCAGATGATCTGGCAGTGCTGATCGATCGCAGTCTTCACGTAGGTCTCGGGAGCCACATCCGTCCCCAGATCCACAACCTCCAGACCTTTCCCTTCCATCATCATCTTCACCAGGTTCTTGCCGATATCGTGAAGATCCCCTTTGACCGTTCCGATGCATACCTTTCCGGCTGATACGTGCTCTCCGTCGGCCAGCAGGGGCTTGAGCACCGCAGCCCCCATGTTCATGGCGCGCGCCGCCACTAGGACCTCCGGCACGAACACTTCATTATTCTTGAACTTCTCCCCGATCACATCCATGCCTGCCAGCAGCCCTTTTTCCAGGACTTTCTCGGCGGGAATGCCCTGCTCTACCGCCTGGCCTACCAGCTCCTTCACGATCTTTGCTTTTCCTTTCTGCAGATTTTCAGAAATCTCAGTCAAGATATCCATGTTTACCCTCCAATTCCGCCGTCTTGCGGCATTTGCATGAGAAAAATGACCTGTCAGCCATTCCTGTCTCTATCCTCTGTGGCTTCATTATAACATCCCGTTTTTTCTTTGCTTGTAGAAAAGCGGGATTTTTGGTAATTTTCCGCACTCTTTACTTGACTTACCAAAACGAAATACGCATAATCAAGGAAGAGAGGAGAATCCTGATGAAAAAAGAATCCTTCGACCACAGGCTGGCAGACGAATGTGCCCGCGCCTTCTCCACCTCCACGGGGCTCGGCTGTACCGTTTCCGATACCTCAGGAAAGATCCTGTTTGAGCACGGCCCCGGCTGCGGGAGCTGCGGTCTCTGCCGGGCTGCCGGACTTCCCACGGAAAACTGCATCCGGGCTCACCATTACGGAATGATCGAGGCCGAACGGTTTGGCGGAAAATACATCTATTTCTGCCCTTTCGGCCTGACCTGCTTTGTTTCTCCCATAATCGGGGAAGAAGGCAGCATGGCCAAGATCACCGTTGGGCCTTTCATGATGGTGGAGCTGCAGGACTTTATCGACTGCGAGCTTTCCGAATATATGCATCTGGATCCCGGAGCGAAGGAGCAGGTCTGCCAGCTTCTCCTTTCGGTCCCCCAGGTCTCTCCCAAAAGAGTACAGGATCTGTCCGTCCTTCTCTTTATGGCCGTCGGTTTCATGAATAATGTTTCCGCAGAAAACAGACTGCTGGAGATCGAACGCTCTGACCTGCTCCAGGGACAGATCGGCGCTTATATAGCCCAGCTCAAGGGGCGCGGGACTTTTGGGAGCTATCCCTTTGACAGGGAACGCGCTCTTCTGCAGGCAGTCTCCCATGGGGAAAAGGCGGAAGCCAGACAATATCTGACGGAATATCTCGCTTCCCTCCATGCCGGCGGCAGCGAGATCGGACGCATCCGGGCAAGGATCTCGGAATTTCTAGTCCTGCTCTCACGTACCGCAGCAGCAAACGGTATGGAAGAACAGCAGGTCCTCCTCCTATACCGGCAGTGGCAGCAGACGCTTTCCGCCCTATCCTCCTTTCAGGCAGTTTCCGCATGGCTGCTCACCGTCGTAGAGGGCATGCTGGAAAGCATCGCCGCCTATCCGGACGTGAGGCACGCAAACATCATCCACCGCTGCATCCAGCACATCGGCGCCGGATATCAGGAACGGCTCACGCTGGAAGACGCCGCCCGCATGGTATGCTTGTCTTCGGATTACCTGAGCCGCATCTTCCGCGAGGAAACCGGAGTCAGTTTCCATCAGTATCTGAACAATGTCCGCATCACGAAGGCAAAGGAACTGATCCGCACCACAAACCTGCGCCTGACGGACATTTCCCAGATGGTCGGTTATGACGATCAGAGCTATTTTACGAAGGTATTCAAGCGGACGGCAGGGATCGCCCCCGGCGAATATATGAAAAAATATCGGAGTTCCTCTTCACAGACTGCGGTCCAGCCTTTTACCAGGAACTCTTAGTTGCCTTCATTGGATCCCGGGGCATCAATAAATATCCACCCGCATAGCGGGTGGATATTTATTTTTCATTTCATTAAGGATTTTCTTCAAAATGTGCTTTCAAATGGAAATCAGTCAAAGACCGCCTTCCGGTCATCCTCCCAGTCCTCCCGGTCCCATCACATTCTGCGCGCTCTTCATCTTCGCTTCCGCCGCCAGAATTTCCATATCCATATTCGGAGCGCTGCCTTCCGCCTTCACCTGCTCTCCCTCCTTCAGGGTACGTACCTTCCTCTTTCCCGAAATCTGCCGCTTATAATCGATATTCCGGATCACAGCAGCGGCAATCGGAATCAGAATCACAGCGGTAACTACA
Organism: Candidatus Eisenbergiella merdipullorum; assembly: GCA_019118445.1. Classification (GTDB taxonomy): domain Bacteria; phylum Bacillota; class Clostridia; order Lachnospirales; family Lachnospiraceae; genus Eisenbergiella; species Eisenbergiella merdipullorum. Next base: position 14,092 of record DWYY01000016.1, read on the forward strand.
ATGATCAGCCACAACAGATATTCGTTCATGGAAATCCCCCTTTTCCAAACGCTTCAGGATCGCGGCGGTTTACCGCCCGGTCCGTCTTTCCCGTATTCTACAATACAGAAAACTGTCTCCGGTATCTGGTTTCAGCTTACCATACTGCGCTTCTTTCCGCAATCTTTTTCCCCGATGGATAAAACGCTGCTCCCAAGCGTTATTTTTCATTTTTCTCCCGTACATGTCTGCTCCTTCCCTCCGTCCGGTACCTTCCCGGCGGCATTCCCATCCTTTTGCTGAAAACATTGGAAAAATAATGTTCATCTACAAAGCTCAGCCGGTACGCTACCTCCTTCACGCTCATTCCCGTATTCTGAAGGAGACGGCAGGCTGTGTCAATCTTTCTTGCCAGCACATAGTCATACGGGCTCTGTCCGTATGCATCCCGGAACACTCGGGTAAGCTGGGATGCGGAAAGACTGGCAACTCTGGCCAGATCTGAAACCACAATTTT
>DWYY01000154.1 GCA_019118445.1 Candidatus Eisenbergiella merdipullorum
CATTTTTCAGGAAAGCGGGAGGGATATTTATGTTTCATACATATATGCTCTTACAGATATTTACTGTATTCCCCTTCAGGAAAAGGATTTTCCAGGCCGAGCACTCTGGGCCATAACCCCGTATCATCAATAATGAAGCCCATCAGCATACCCATGTGGGAATGGAGGTGGCGGAACTGCGCCAGAATGAGGGTAAATCTGCTGTATTCACAGTCCGCAGGATATTCCAGCAGCTGTTCATCCGTCAGTTCTGACAGGTATGCCAGGATTTTGCCCTCGATTCCGGAAAAATAGGAATCGATCTCTTCCCGGGTGAGGCTTTTGGAGGAAACCACATCGAGATTGTTCAGATCTCTTTCGTGGATTTCGGGCTCTTTAAAATATCTGTCTCTCGGATTGATATACCACAGATCCAGGGAATGGAGCATGTGGTAAACGTGTTTCCAGCAGGGCATTTCGCAGTAGCTTTTATTCCACAGCTCGTCAGGAATGCAGGAAATGACATTTTTCACTTCCCATAAAGCACGCCTGGTCTGTTCTTCAATGATGGCGGTAAGCGTATTCTGATCCATGCTTATTTCCCTTCCAGATACTCCTTTTCCGTATTCACGTTCCAGATGTTGTCTCTGGAGCGGACGCCGTTCAGGATGTTTTTCACCGTCTCGAAGGAGGTTACCATGGAGTGGTCAATGTTGTTGTAGCGGTGCTGGCCGTTTCTGCCCACGCAGTAGAGGTTGTCGATGCTGTCCAGCCATTCCCGCAGCACATCCATATCCTTATAGGTGTCGAAGTAGGCGGGATAGGCCTTTTTGACCTTTTCCATGTGGGTATCGAGAACCACGTCAGGGCTGTCGATCAGGCCCATCTTCACCATTTCGGAAACGGCAAATTCGGAAAACTCCTTTTCTGACATGCGCCAGAGAGAATCGCCCTCCGTGCAGAAATATTCCAGGCCGACCCAGACGGTGTTATGCAGATCCTTCACCATATAAGGAGACCAGTTGTTGTAGATCTGGAAACGGCCCATCTGTACGCTGCGGTCATGGACATAGATCCAGTCGTCCGGAACGATGTTGCTGATGGTTTTAATTTTGGTCCTGTTGACCAGATTCAGCTTCGGGATCAGGACGCCGAGGGTCATATAGTCACGGTAAGGAAGTCCTGCGGCGATTGCGGCTTCCCGTTCAGGAACGTCGTTCATGCCGCCGACCAGATCCTTGATGGGCATGGAGGAAATGAAAATATCTCCGGTTTCTTCATATTCCTGCCCGTCCTTCCCATAGGTGAGGCTGGTGAGATGGTTCTTTTCGTCCCTGTGCAGGCGCACCACGCGGCAGTTTTTCAGAATCCGGCCGCCCATTTTCTCAATTTCGGATCCGGTTACATCCCAAAGCTGGCCGGGACCAAGCTTGGGATAGCTGAACTCCTCGATGAGGGAGGTTTCCACATGCCCGGTTTTTTTGCCGGGGAGAAGCTTGCGGAACATGTCCGCAATGATCGCCATGATGGAGAGCCCCTTTACGCGCTGCGCACCCCAGTTGGGATCGATTTCCGAAGGGCTTCTGCCCCAGAGATTTTCCGTATATTTCTCAAAAAACATGGAGTAGAGCTTCCTGCCGAAACGGTTTATATAGAAATCCTCCAGAGAGTTTTCCTTTCGTTTATGTACGACGCTTACCAGATAGCTGAAGCCGGCCTGGAGGGTCGTGATCAGGCCCATGTTTTTAAAGGTTTCCCATTTCAGGGTGATCGGATAGTCAAAAAATTTCCGGTCAAAATAAATCCGGGATACCCGGTTTCTGGTGAGCATGACCCGGTCCGTCTTTTCCGGATCAGGGCCGCCGGCGGTAAGCGGAGGCGTGCGCTGAAGGACAATGTCGTCATAAGCGGGCGCGCCCTGCAGCGGGAGCATATTGTTCCACCATTCGTTCACCTTCGGATCTTTGGAAAAAAAGCGGTGGCCTCCCATATCCATTCGGTTGCCATTATGTTCTACTGTTTTTGAAATTCCCCCAAGGTAACTGCTTTCTTCAAAAACGATGACCTCGAACTTTTCAGTAGAGGCATCTGCTGCGGAAGCTTTCAGTAATTCATAGGCGGCTGTCAGGCCGGCCGGTCCGCCGCCTATTATCAGAGCTTTTCTCATAAGAATATGGATTCCTTTCCGGGCGCATATCCGGATATTGCATATGGGCGCCGCTGTTGGATAATCATTATTTCCATCTTATCATATCTCCATGGTTAATTCAAATAGAAAGAAGCGCCAGGATAATCCGGAAAAGAAGCACCAGGATAATTCGGAACAGACAATGCTTTACGCTACTGGGAGCGGATAACAGAGTGGCTGTGGATGTAAAAGCTTTCCTGACTGGGGCGGTATTCCTTTTTCAGGGGTTCAAACTGCCGGTCAAACTGTTCCGCGGCTGCGGGATCGAACGAATAGGCGCTGTTTTCCTGATAAAACCATTTCCTTCCGTCCAGAAGGCCGGGGATGAGTTCCAAAACAAGCATGGCGGCCGGATAGCTTCCGTCCTGTGCGCATACATGATATCTGCTGCAGCTTTTGAAACCTCTGGAGACGTAATTATCCGGATCGCCAAAGATAACCACAGCCTGATAGCCGAGCCTGCGCGCTTCCTCAAAGCTGTATTCCAGAAGAAGCCTGCTGATTCCTCTTCGTTGAAAATCCGGATGAACGCTGATGGGGCCGAAGGTGAGAATGACGGCCTCGTTCCCATTTTCATCAATGAGACGGGCCTTTGTATACATCACGTTTCCCACAATGCGGCCGTCTGCGGTTTCGGCTACCAGATCCAGCTCCGGGACGAAATCCTCATGCTTCCGCAGAATATGTACCACGTAGTGCTCGGTGCAGCCCGGCCCGTACACGTTCCAGAAGGCCTGTCTGGTCAGCACTTCCACGGTGCGCTGCTCCTCATTCTTTTCCCGGCGGATGGTGATGGGAGGTTTTGCCTCCTTTCCGTATTCGGAACGGAGGATTGAATACCAGGTTTCATCACATACTCCCTGATTATTGATACCGCCGGCCCGCCAGGTCCCCTCCAGTGCCATACCACAGCTGCGCATCACTCTGCCGGAATTGGGATTTCTGGGGTCATGGCAGGCGTTGACGCAGTTCATTCCTACTTCCTCGAAGAAAAAGCGGATCACCTCACGGAGGGCTTCGGAGGTGATGCCCTGTCTCCACCAGCGTCTGCCGATGCAATAGCCGATGGTGGCGGATTCGGTTCTGTCGTCGGTCTTGACAGCGGCGATGGAGCCGATGGGCTCCTTTATCTCCTTCAGCTCGATGGCCCACTGATAATAATCCGGCGCTTCATAGCCTTTGCACCAGTCCGCGATGACGCGGCCGGTCACTTCCACATTCTTATGCGTGGGCCAGGTCAGAAAGCGGGTCACTTCCTTGTCCGATGCCCAGTTGCGGAACATGGGAAGCGCGTCTTCGGGCGTAAACGGACGGAGGATCAGCCGATCGGTTTCCAGACGGACGGTTCCTTTATGCTTCATGAGTGAAACTCCTCCTTATTGATATATTACGATAAAGGTATTAAATCTCCTGTATCCTGTCAAGAGGAGAACAAAGCGGCAGGCGGTATCCATTGACAGAAGCGAGGCTGGACTACAATTTAACGCTTTCTGCCTCATACATCAGATAAAGGATATTGGAGCCGTCCGCCGTGCAGGCTCAAGGCCTTGCGGCCTTTCGCTTAGCGGCTGTCGCCGCATATCCGTGAGAACGAGAAACGCCCCGGGAAAGCAGTCAGCCTGTGGCTGACCGTTCTCCCGGGGCATTTCCCATTCTCCCGGCTGCACGGCTCGTAGCGTTGGAAAAATCTTGTCATTAAAAGGTGATTGTGTTAAACTGAAGTGATTATAAGCATTCAAAATGCCGCGGATGGCGGCGGGAAGAATGGCAGATACGGTTGAATTGAGAAAGTATCGGAGGAAGGCATGCGCAGGATTGCGTTTCATTTGAACTGTCTGGAGCAGGGCGGGGCGGAACGGGTGGTCACGAACCTGGCTCATCAGTTTTATGCCGAAGGGTATGAAGTATTCATAGCCACGGAATGGTTTGGAGAAAATGAATTTCAGATAGATGAAGGCATTCGGCGGGTTCACGTAGGACTGACGGAGGAAGATAAGAGGCAGAGCCGGGCGGTGCAGATCGTGCGGCGGGTGACGCATCTGCGGCAGTTTGTGAAGAAGTATCAGCCGGATGTGCTGATCGCCTTTGCACAGAAGGCGAATTACCGGGCGTTGATGGCGACCGTGGGAATGAAGGTTCCGGTCATCATTTCGATACGGACCGACCCGGTGGGGCATTATGATTCTCTGGCGGATAAGATTCAGATACCGCTGCTGTTTCCCAGAGCCGCAGGCTGCGTGTTCCAGACGCAGGGACAGAAGGAGTTTTTCCCGGAGGGGACGCAGCGAAAATCCAGAATCATCTTAAATCCCATTAATGACAAGTACATCGGTGTGCCGCGTCCCGAAAAGCGCACGAAGACGGTGGTGCAGTCGGGCAGGCTGGTGGACTTCAAGAATCAGCTCATGCTCATCCGCGCCTTTGTGAAGGTGCATGAAAAGCATCCGGACTATGACCTGAAGATTTACGGCGGCGATTCTTTTGACGGGACGAAGGAGCTTCTGGAGGCGCTGATCGCGGAAAAACACGCGGGCAGCTTTGTAACACTGATGGGAGCGAGCGATGAGCTGGAGAAGGTTCTGAACGATGCGGCTGTTTACGCTTTTTCTTCTGACTGGGAGGGGCTTCCCAATGCCCTTCTGGAGGCAATGGCTCTGGGACTTCCCATTGTGGCGACAGACTGTCCCTGTGGAGGGCCGCGGACGGTGATGCAGGATGGCTATAACGGACTTCTGGTTCCCATCAAGGATGAGGACGCAATGGCGGCGGGAATCTGCCGGCTGATTGAGAATCCGGAAGAGGCCGAACGGCTTGGTGAAAATGCCAGAAAAATTGCGGAAATCGCAAACGGCCAGGCGGTATTTGAACAGTGGAGAGATTATATCGAGACTTTGATTGGCTGAAACCATAGCAGGAAGCTGATCAGAGTCTTGTGATAATCAGCTGAAAACTGCGGCGGAGAGGGCAGCGTCCCGACTGAACAGAACGTCGGAAACGGGCGGATGTCCTGTTCTGGTTCTCTGGCGGCCGTCAAAACGGATATGGAGATTGCAGATATGTTTTCTTACAAAGAATATAAAGAGATCATACAGATCATTAAGGAGAGCGGCCGGATGGCCAATTTCAAGCAGGCGAGGGGGAAGGATCAGTTCATCATCATGCGCCATGATGTGGAGTTTTCCGTAGACCGCGCCTTTGCTCTTTCCAA
>DWYY01000155.1 GCA_019118445.1 Candidatus Eisenbergiella merdipullorum
CAGTTTTGGAGTCAAATATACAGACAGCAGTTCGGTAACCGCTTCCGCCGAATAGTCATAATAAACCCGTCCATCCTGGACCGAAATACGGAATCCCCCTTCAAAGCTATCGTCCGGTTTCAATGTAACTCCCCTGCACATCCGTTCTTTCAGTCCCGCAAGCAATTCCTCCTCAATGGAAGCCAGATCCTTGCTTCCGATCAAAACGGAGATATCCTCCGCTTCTGTATCCTTTGTCCAGTTTTCCACAGCCGTAAGAATTAACTGCGCAAGAGCATCGGAAGATAATGCCTCCTTCACATTATCTCCTGCAATGGCATTAAGCTCTTTCGCAACGCTTTCCCTGAATGAGATCAAAAGGTTCCTTCCGGCCTGGCGGATCGAATCTTCACCTGCGCGTACAAAGCGCTCATTCTGCGCCCTGGCATCCAGCATTATCTTCTCAGCTTCTGCCTTCGCATCGGAAATGATCTTTTCAGCCTCAGCCTTTGCTGATTCCAATATGGAAGCGGCTTCCGTTTCAGCGGCTTTTACGCCATCATTTTTAATCTGGTCAATGAGCTCCTGCAATTGGATTTCCATTTACGTCATCTCCTTTCCCATCCATCCCCTGCGGTTTCAATGCGCTCCAGGCCAAAGAGTTCCAAATCCACAGGGTGTTGGATATTCCGGAACCTTACAGGCTCCGAACAGGCGGAATAGATGAAATTGAAACAATTATTCATGTATACTCCGTCTTTTTTGTTTATTTTACACAATATAGATTTATTGTACTTCTTCTGCAGAATCTTAGCAACAAAAATTTTTAGAATTTCGGCGGGACCGCCCTCCGGGTATACAACAAGACTGCCGCACACCTTTCCCCGCGTGGCAGTCCAATATTGTTTGCAATTTATTTTTTCTTATTCTTCTTGAGAATATCGTTCACGATGTCCATCCGCAGCCCCGCGTCGATGAAGTCGCAGTGTTTGCAGAAGGGATAGTTCTGCCTGCCGTCCTTCACAGCTTCCCTCAGCTTCTGGTAAGCAGGGCTGTTCCAGGCGTCTTTCAGGGGCGTTTTGGTCAGGTCGCCCATGTCCGTCACTTCAAAATTATCGCAACAGCAGATCCCCAGCTTGCCGTTCGGCGTGATCCACATGTCCGTATAGGGCATCAGGCAGGTTTCCTTAATGACCTTCTCCGTAGCCGCCTTGTTCGGCGCGCTTCCGGCGCGGTTGGTCAGGACCTCCTTCAGATAACGCATCTGGATCAGGATGTCCACGTCCTTGAACTCATCCGGATGGTTTTTCACATATTCATAGATCTCCCGGATGTTGTCATGGAACTTCATATCCAGGCAGTAATTGTTGATGATGAGCTGGTTCACATAGGGAATGATGGCCTTCACCTTGTCCACGGTCAGAAGCAGGCCGTTGGTGGACATGAAAATGAACACATCCGGAAGCTGTTCCCTCGCATATTTGTGGAATTCCACGATCCTGGTATCCAGCCATGGCTCATTGTTTCCGTACAGGGTCAGATGGCCCTTATAACCCCAGTCGCGGAGCTGGTCGATAATACTGTAATACAGCTCGTCCGTCATCCTGGCGTATGGACGCTTTTCCGCATTCTTATTTGCGGTACAGAATTCGCACGTACTGTTGCAGCGGTTGATCGTCTCCAGATTGACCACATTGGGATGAGGGATCGGATCGCTCTCCATAAAGTATTTGATATATTCCTTCTGCGATTTCCCCCTCGTCAGAAACTGCAGGGTCAGATACCCCTCGCTTGCCAGCTTGGGGAAATACTTTCTCATGTTCCAGCCGAATTTTCCGGCGTAGTTATGAACTCTGATCGGCATTTTGCTGTCTCCTTCTATTCTCTGCTTTTATAAGCCGTCCCATCCGTTCTGCCTCTTCCCTTTATCCAGCTTGATCTGTCCAGACGGCCATGCGTTATCATCTTATCACCGGGAATGGTTTCTGTCAATTTCGCGAAAACAATAGAAACGAATCTTCTGCCATTATGATCATTTTGTTACCGCCTCCGATACCTGGTACAGGGAGGAGGTGTTTCATATGGACATGGCACTATCATTTATCATCGCCGTCATGGCAGGTATGGTTTGCCGCCTTATCTGCAGATGGCTGAACGGCGATGGATAGTCGGTAACCAGCCTGTGGTTTAAGCCGCCACGAAAAAACGGAATAGAAAACGACGGAGGTTACAGCTCCGGGGTTGCGGATGCAAAAGGGGTGTGGAAAAACCACACCCCTAAAATATCATTATTCCATCAGACCCAGTCTCTTAAAGGTCTCTTCGGCGCCATCCAGAAGGTCCTGGCCGCCGCTGCTCAGCCACTCATTCACAAACCCATCATAATCACTATTTTCGCCCATGATATAGGATATTTCAAACTGCTGCAACAGGCTGTCCATATTGTTTGCCAGAGTAGGATCCGGGGTATAGAGTCTGAACTCATTAGGCCAGGTTTCCAGAGCGTCCACGTCCTCATTTAATTGAATGGCCCGTTCCGACCAGTAATCTGGCTCCTTCGTATTCCCCATAATAACAGAGCCGCCATTGCAGTCAATTAACTTACCCCAGTTAGCAATTCCTCCGTAAGCATTTTTAAGCGTAAAGAAATCATCCTCTCTACTGCTGTCATAATACTGATAAACATTTGTCGGACTGTATACCGTAGCGCCTGTATATTCAGACATGCCAACATACATACGGACACCTAAATAATTCTCAGAAAATCCACTTGTTTTTTCCAGAAAATCACAGATAATATCCATCTTGGCACTATCCTGTGCGGTTTCCGCAGAGACAGAGAGCAGAGAGCCCTGTACCGCCTTGGATAACGCTTTACCTCCGCACGGGTCCATGACAGCCCACGCATCCGCCATTGTGGTGTCGCTGCTGTCCTCAATGTTGCGTGCGGTTTCACTTAAAAGCGCAGCAGGAGGATACCAGCAGATGCCATAGCTTCCTGCGTAGAGGGCAGGCTTGCGTTCATCCCATCCCAACGTATACCAGTCCGGATTGATCACTTTAGCATCCACCATTGCCTTTGCAAAGTCCAGATATTCTTTAAAGCTTCCATCCACAACGGGATGGCTCACCGTATTGTCTTCTGTGATATAATAACTTTGATTACCAAACAGCAGCAATAAGTTGCGCACTTCGCCGACGCCGCCTCCACCAGCCGCAGTAAATCCATAGGTATCATCCACACCGTTTCCGTCAGGATCGTCAAAGGTAAAGGCTTTCATCACTTCCAGCAGTTCTTCATGTGTGGTAGGCATATCCATCCCGAGATTGTCCAGCCAGTCCTGGCGAATCATAAATGTGAATTTCTGCTGCCCGGGCAAGGTTCCAAGAGCCTTTAGCTTCCCGTCTTCTGTAGTCAAAATTGCCCTTTGCGTTTCTCCCATATTTTCCATGACTGTCGGAATTTTATCTGCGTATACATTCCAGTCATCTACTAATACACCCTGGTCATATAGCATGTCAACCTGTGTGGCATCCGAAAATCCAATCACATCAGGAGCCACACCGGATGCAAAACGCGTGACTAACTCTGTCTCCCCTTCTACAGGCAGCGTCAAAGACCAGTCACCGCCCGCAAATTCTTCAATATAAGCTTCTACAGGATCCCCCTCCGGCGGCAATTCTCCACCCCAGTTAGTCGTCAGGAATACTTCGACCTTTACATCCGAGGCATCAGTGTCAACAGAAGCCTGTTCTTCTTCAGAAGTCGTTTGAGTCTCCTGCACGGCTGCTCCCTCCGCGGAAGATGCTTCCTCTGAGGGCTGAGCCTGACCACATGCTGCAAGCGTCATGGAAGCAGCCATCAGTAATGCCATTCTTTTCCATACCTTCTTTTTCTTCATGTCTTTCCTCCTATCATTTTTTCTATTCAAAACCGGACTTTCTACCGGTCAGAATCCGTCTCCCCAAATGCCGTTATCCCTTTACCGCACCCACGTACATACCGGCAGTAAAATATTTTTGCAGGAATGGGTAAATGCAAAGAATCGGGATCGTTCCGATCATGACCACCACCATTCTCAGGGAAGTGGGCGTTTGCAGTGCGCTCCTTTCCAGATCGATTCCCGCGTTCAGATCATATCCGATGCTCGCATTAACCAGCAGGTTGCGCAGCAACAGCTGAAGGGGAAACAAATCTGTATTTTTCTGGATATAGATCATTGCGTCAAACCAAGCATTCCAATGTCCCACGGCTGTGAACAGTCCCAGGGCAGCCATAACAGGGGTACTCATGGGAAGTACAATGCGTAGAAGCATGCGTAGCTCTCCACATCCGTCTACGGAAGCCGATTCCATGACCTCCTGCGGCAGGCCTTCAAAGGACTGTTTAAAGACCAGGACTGACCAGCTATCAACAAGCGTCGGGATGATCATGGCCCAGAAGGTATCCAGCAGCCCCACTTCCTGGACGGTCATGAAGGTCGGGATCAATCCACCACCATACAGGACTGTGATCATGACTGCAATCAGTAAAATTTTCCTTCCCGGAAGATCCTTTCTGGAAAGCAGGTATCCAAGGATCAAGGTGCAGAACAATGTAGTCATAGTACCTACAAGCGTGCGCGCTACACTCACCCCGAATCCTCTGATGTAGATGTCTGTATCTAACAAAATTCTTTTATACCCGGTTAATGTGGGATGATAAGGGACTACCATTAAGTTTCCCCTTGCCATATACTCTGCTTCGCTTGTCAAAGACAGACATGCAACATAAACCAGAGGGAACAGACTTATCAGCACCAGTATGCCGACAACCGTGTATATAAATATCTGATACAGTCTTTCTGCAGTTTTCGCATTCATTCTCTTTTTTCCCTCCCTTACCAAATACCTACGCCCGCGACCTTATTCGCTATCTTGTTACAGATCAGGACAAGGATCAATCCTATTGTAGATTCAAAAACAGCAACCGCTGCCGACAGGCTATACTGAAGCCTCCCAAGCCCCTGCCTGTAGACCCAGGTCCCGATCACATCACTGACATTATAATTACTGGGATTATAGAACAGGAGAATCTGTTCCGTCCCAGCCAGGGACAGGAGTTTTCCCAGATCCATGATGAGAACAAATACAATGATCGATTTCATCCCCGGCAGAGTGATATACCTGACTCTCTGGAGCGGTCCTGCACCATCCAACCGTGCCGCCTCATACAACTCCGGACTAATGCTCGTTAGCGTTGCCAGATAGATGATCGTTGACCACCCTATGTTCTTCCAAACGCCGCTTCCGACCAATATGGAGAGAAAGTACTTTGTCCCCATCAGGAAATCCACTGACTCCAAGCCAAAAAAATTCAAAATGTGATTTATGTACCCTGTCTTTTGAAAAAGCACTTGCACAATTCCATATACAATGATCCAGGAAAAGAAATGGGGGATGTATAAAATATTCTGGCTGAATTTCCTGAATTTTGCGCTGGTCATATCGAAGAGCATGACTGATAGGATGATCGGGGGGAAAAATCCGCATACAAGCCTCAAGACCGATATCCGTATCGTATTAAACAGAATTCTCTGAAATTCAGCAGACTGGAATAAAGTCCTGAAATTCTCCAGGCCTACAAATTTGCTGCCCCAGATACCGCCAAGAATAGAATATTCCCTCGTTGCCAATACAAACTGAAGCAAAATGGGCCAATAGCGGAAAACGATCAGATAAACGAATGAAACAATTGCCAGAGCGTAAAGCGTCCAATATTTTTTCATCCTCTGCAACATGGTTTTCCTATTTCCAATCTTTGTCTTCATACCTCTCCATTTACCTCCTCACAGCCATTTCCCAAACGTCGGTTTCCATCCACCTTTCAAGGAAATCAGCATATTAACTATCTCTATCAGCCTTATACAAGCTTATCATATATGATTTTGTCATATAATCGAAAATGGATAACACTTTTTTGAAAAAGGATTACTAAATTGTCCAGTATTTCATCCAATTTTCTCAGCATCATTTTCCTTTTTGGGAATTATATGGAAAATCATGCCCGCAATAAGGCCGCTTTCATTACCACTGTTTGATCGGTAATGAAAGCGGCCTTATATTTTAGAAAATTTTTTAATCCCTTTGAGATGCAATAACGATATAACCATGTGGATGAAGACTTATTATATTCTGATTCTGATCCGCCACACCGTTACAAAGAATTGTAGTGCCTTCCACAGGCAGACCCTCTACTTCAACTGTACAGGGAACAGCCTTTGTATTCCCCACAAAAACGATCTGTTTCCCTTTATATTCCCTTAGGAAAGCCAGTACTTCTTCCGGCTTGGAATGCTTTAACCATTCGGTAGTGCCGTTTAACAAAATGTCGCTGTCCTTTTTCAGGCCATTGAGCAGTTTCAACACCTTCTGGCGTCTGACACTGTCTGGTGACGTTTTACCATCCCTGTCGGTCACTTCATATTTTCCCATATAAAAACGATTTGCGAAAAAATTTATCTTGGCATCGCATGCCAGCTCGTTACCGCAATATACCATGGGAATCCCATCAATAAGATAATTGATAGCGAGTATCTGCTCCATACCATCATGGCCAGCTTCCTTTTCTACCCGTGCGGGCCAGTCAGTTGCTGTATCATGATTATCCATATCCCGCAGAATTTTTGCGCCTTTCGGCGCCTCTGTTTCCGTTTTTTTCCATGATTCCTTCATGAGGGATGCCGGCGCCCCATTACAAAACACGTTATGCAGATCCTCATGCCACAATACGCCGTAACAGGAATCGAAGGCTGTCATCATCGAACTGAATTTGAAACCTTCATCGATCAATACCGCATCTCTTTTCACGGCTTGTATCCGCCTGCGTCCTTCCTCCCAAAAATCCAGGGGTACTGCGTCGCCCACATCACAACGGAAACCATCCACATCCCACTCCGCAGTCAGGAACACCATGTTTGCCCACAAGTATTGACGTAATCCGGGATTTTCAAAGTCAAGCACAGGGAAATGATAGCTGGTATATTTTATCTTCCCTTCCTCATCCCGTTGCACAAATTCCGGATGGTTTTCAAGGAGGCGGGAATGCGGTGCAGTGTGCATGTATACCAGATCAAACAATATCCGCATACCAAACCCATGCGCCCTATCCACCAATTCCCGCACATCCTGCTCATTCCCATATTCCGGATCTACATAGAAATAATCACTGATGCGGTAGGGATTCTTTGGATTACCTGTCCCTGAAGCCTTCTGCCTGGTACTCCAATAGGCCTTATCCATGGAATCATCCTCTGTAAAAACAGGACAAAGATAAATCACATCAAACCCCAGCTCGTGTAAAAAGGGAAGCTCTTCCGTTAAAGCGGAGATGGTCCCTTCCCTAGAAAAGGTACGCAGGTTCACCTGATATACTGCAGAACGCCCTAGCCACTCCGGCGGCACCAGCGCCTGCTCCTTCTCACTCACTAAACAATCCTTTCCCTCCATTACTTAACCTCCTCTTTTGCCCTTTTTAAGAGCTTTTTCTCTTCCCTTGTTTATATTCTTTTGGCGTTTTCCCGGTGTACTTCTTAAAAAGTTGGTAAAAATAAGGCACGTCATATCCCAGCCCTATCTTTCCGGCAATCTCCTCTATCCTATAATCTTCCCGTGTCAACATTCTAATTGCTTTTTCCATACGGACCGCCATCAGATATTCGCTATATTTGCAGCCAGTTTCCTTCAAAAAACATCTGCCGATGTATTTCACTCCCATATGCACCACATTGTCGGCAAGCATCTGCAAATTCAGCCCTTCCTCATGATAATGCTGCTTGGTATATTCCTTGATCTTGCGGACCAAGGTTGATTCATTGACATCCTCACTCCAGATTTCTTCCAAAAGCTTTGCCGCCACCGAACAAATATCTTCTCCTGCTCCCAAAAGTTCTGAAATTTGCTCAATATTTTCCTTTTTGCTCTCTTTCTGTCTGGCCAAAAGCAGCAGGCTGGCATCCCGCAGAAGGCTTAAATCGGGGTAAAACTTCATCAGCGTTTTCAATTTCTGAGAATCAACCTTTTCGTAATTCTCTTTCAAAAGCTGCAGTTCCTGAACCAATTTCTCCACCAGCTTCGTCCTCTGCTCCAATTTCAGGATCTGGGCAGACCTGGCCTCCAGGATCCGGGCGCTGCTTTTCTGCAGAACCGCCTCAAACTCCATCTTAGAAAAGGGCTTCAGCAGATAATTGGTTGCGCCTTGTTCCATTGCCGATTTCGCCAATGCAAATTCAGCATACCCACTCAGTACCACGCATTGTATGGAAGGATTCATCTGCTTTGCCCTGCCGATCAGCTCCAGGCCGTCCATGATCGGCATTTTTATGTCGGTGATCAAGATATCCGGCATCTCATCGATCATCTGTTCCAGCGCTTCCACAGCATTCTCAGAGCAGCCGATCAGTTCCAGCCCTTGTTTTTCCCAATCAATGCTTCTTCGGATCTGCTCCAGCACAAAGAGCTCATCATCCACAAGTAATACCTTTATCATTGCATCCATTCTTTCCGGCAGATTTTCCTCTATCAACTGACTTTCTGCTCTATTCTGAGCTCCATCTGAAAACATCTTAGCACCCTTACCCTTTTTTTCATCATATATATTACGCAGTTTGCAAACTATATTACGGTTCCCTATAATCATTCACATCTACTGATTATTCGGAATTCTGACAACTACCTGCATGCCATCCTCCAGGTGCCGGAAAACCAGGCCATATTTTTCTGAAAAGGCATACTGCAAACGTATGTGGATGTTGCGGAGGGCAACTCCGCTGCCTCCGGAATCCCGTTCTCCGGATGTCTCACTCAAAGATTTTCCTTCTTCTGCTATCTGATCTTTTTCTTCTCGGTTTTCCAGCCCCAGCCTTTCCAGAATATCCTCCCCAAATCCCGGCCCATTGTCCTCTACGATTATCTCTGTAATATCCTCTTCCTTGCGTTCATATATTTTTATCTCACAACGGGATATCATTTTATCCAACCCGTGAATAATAGAATTTTCCACAAGAGGCTGGAGCGTAATCTTTGGAATAAGCAGGCTTTTCGTCATCTCACTGATCTTTATTTCCACATTAAGGCGGTTTCCAAACCGCAACTTTTGAATTTTCACATAATCTTCTACGATCTGAAGATCCCGTTCCACACTGATCATGGGTTCCTGAGCATCCGTGATCATTCGCATCATCCTACCCAATATTTCCACCATATTGGCCGTTTCTGTGTCCTGGTTAGCAAAAGCCATCCAACTGATAGCCGAGAGGGTATTATAGAGAAAATGAGGCTGGATCTGCTTTTGCAGATAACTGAATTCCATCTCTTTCAGCAGGATTTTGCTCTTATAATACTTATCCATTAATTTTTTATAGTCGGAGGTCATCCGGTAAAAATGCCGGTATAATTTGCCTATTTCATCACCCCTGCTCCGATACTTCTGCTCCCCACCCTGATCCAGCAGTTTTCCCATGCCAAAATCATCCATTTTCTGGACCAGGTTATCCAGGTCCCTGATCACATAATTGATCGCAAGATCACTGAGAAGAACTGCTGCGGCAGACACAAGCAGGGATATCAGGAAGGAATTGATATATACCTGTCTGATCTGCTTTTGTATATCCCCATAAAAAGTGCGTATGACCATCGTATACCCCAATGCGGGTGAGGTATGTACCGTAACCAAGTCATCCTGGTCAATATACCAGCCGTCTTCTTCTCTCTGAAAATACTCCGGGTACGAAGTATTGCTGTATAGACAAATATCCCCATCGTAAATAGAAAGGCGAAAATCAACAGGTTCCCCAGGGAATTCGCTTTTTACATCCTCCATGATGGCACTGAAATCCACCCAGGCAATGATATATCCCAGATGGGAAATTTCATAACCAATGGACTGACGAATTTCCTTCACCAGAACGATCTTTCCTTCCTCTGAAATCATCTGTGTCCTGCCGTTTTTTCCTTCAGTGGCATCGATATAGCCTTCCAATTCATCCTCAATATCAACATTCAGATTGCCATATTTAAACAGATAACTGTCCATGTATAGTACCATACTGCTGAAATAAGGTTCTTGCCTGAAATAGGCGCGAAGCAGATCATTTGCGTCCTTCAGGCTGGAATAATATTCACTAGTTTTAGAGGAATCCCGTATACAGACCAAATCCTCCTGCAGCTCCTGATCTCCCACTATAGAATAGGCGATACCCTCTATCTTATCAAATACCGTATCGATATAATTCCCGTAAATATTCAGGATCTGTACATCTTTCTCAAAAATTTGAAGCCGATATTCGCCATAAGCGTTCTGACGGTTTAAAGTTTCTGCCAAAAACAGGCCAAAAACCATTACCAAAATTAACAGGATAGCTTTTTTCTTCAGTTTCAGATTTAACAGCCAGCTACTCATGTCCCCTCCCATGGTGCCCCGTATGCTCTTTCTCATCCTGTACGCCGGGTGCCAGAACTTTTATCAGGTAACGGCTTTCCCATTTCCCGCATGGTCATGTTCTACGCTCCTTCCGGAGCGGTATCGGGTTCAAGCTCCCGGAGTCTGATCACTGCCCATACACATAAATCGTATAAGGCGACCCTTCCCCGCCATACGCCCCGACCAGCGTAAAGCCCAGCTCCGGACCGTTTGAGATCTCGATCCGGGAAAACAGGTACTTTCCCCCCAGCTTGCGGAACATGTCCCCGTCAATGTAGAGAGCGTCATCCGACACCTGCATGTTGCGCACCGGATTCCAGGTGTTTTCGCCGGAGCCGGAGAAAATGTAGGCCCTGGCTCCCCAGTCCCAGAAATAGGTATTCCATTCCTCCACCCGCTCGGTAGCAGGAGCGATCATGGCGCCGAAGGCTTCCTTATACTCTTCCGGATAAAAGCCAAGATAGCCGTCCAGGGTGGATATACCATTGTAGGACAGGACGGACGGATGCATGCCGTAGGCGATGCTGTATTCGCCGTTATAGCCGATATCCTCCTTGATCTCATCAAACAGAGCCTCTGAGAAAAACTCCCGATAATTCAGGTTTTCCACCTCCACGCCCTTCACCAGGCGGTAAGCGTGATAATAGCAGGTATAGTAAAAATCATTGTATACGGCGGGCGTGAGCACCACCACCGCAAGGCAGATGAGAAGCAGCGCGTTGCCAAGCCATTTTTTTCTCCTGTCATACAGATATTTTACCAGAAGGAACAGAGCCGCATACCATAGGAAAGGGTTGAAAAAAACAGTCCGGTTGAACTGGAAGCCTTCCAGTGGAGGGATCAGAGTCTCAAACAGCTCCCGCAGGCCGCCCCAATAATAAAAACCATACACCAGGCAGTTGCCGATGATGAAGTAGAGCACCAGGCAGAAGCTGTCCGTCAGGATCTTTCCTGGCTGTCCCTTCCGCAGAAAGCAGACCACCCGGTATACGAAAAACAGCAGGCAGAGAGGGAGCAGAAAACGGGTATGAGATGGCTGTGCATGGAAAATGGCCTGAGAGAACACCTCCCAGATGGTCTTTACGATCTGTGCCGCCGTGAAATTGTCTTCCGCCATGGTGCTGCGGATGGTCACGGTATCGGAAAGGAGCATCTGCCCGAACAGACGGTATTCAAATACGATATACCCGGCTGAAAGGACAAAAAGCGCAGCCACAAGCCTCCAGCTTATCTTTCCTTTTCCCTTTCTTCCATCCCGTACCCACAGGATCAGGATCGCAAGCACCAGATAGCCCAGGATGAAGATACCGAAATAGGAAAAATAGGAAAGAAGCGGATAGAAAAACAGAAGCAGACAGCCAAGCAGCCAGCCGCGCCCTTTTTTCTGCTCTGACGGACTTCCCCACGGGCCCTCTCCGCGGTAAATCCTGCGCAGCAGAAAAATGACCAGAGGAATGGACGCAAAAGCGATGCCATAGGTGGGAAACAGAGGGAGAAGGCCATAGATCAGGCCGCAGACGACAGCGATGGGACGGTATTTTTTCCAAAGATCCCCGTCTTCGCCCTGCGCTGCCGCTTCCTGACCGTTCCGCCCGGTCCTTCCTGTCCGCGCGGCATGCGCCGCAGAATGCGTGTCATAGATGTCCTTTGCCAGCAGATACACGGAAGCCTCCGCGATCACGATCTTCAGGAAATAACCGCACATATATGCGTGAAAGGGCGGCAGCAGGTAATAAAGGATGTTATACAGGGAAAATTCCGAACTCAGATAGTCTCTTGAGATACCGCCCAAGATGGGGACGACGGCGTCATGGGCGAAAAAGGTGCCGGAATGTTTCATCGCCATGAAATGTCCCATGAACAGATCCAGGTCGTCATGCACGGCAATGTAGCTGTTTTCCCCGAAAAAAAGGAAAACCGCCGCCTCCCCACAGACGACGGCCCCGAACAGGAACCAGTACCATTTCTCGATCGCCAGATGCAGCAGTTTCTTCATTTTTACCTCCATACCGCCGCAGGCGGCACCTATCATTTTTGAACGTCTTTGGCAGGTCCGGCTTTGCTTTCCGCGCTTTTTACCAGATCGGCTATGGTCACATGGTCCACGACCCCGCTGACCGCGTCCGCGACCTGCTTCCATACGCCTGCCGTCTCGCAGAAGGAAAAGCGTTCGCATTCTCTGTCCCCGCCGCATTCATCGAGACAGGGCGCCGGACTTAGAGTCCCTTCTGTCAGGCGCAGGATCTGGCCCACTGTGTAGTCTCCCGGGGAACCCGCAAGGCAGTATCCGCCCTGCGCCCCGCGGACGCTTTTGACGAATCCTGCCTTATTCAGGACCGCTATGATCTGCTCCAGATATTTTTCCGATATTCCCTGTCGTTTTGCGATCTGATTTGCCTTAACATATCCTTCCCGGCTGTGCAGAGCCAGGTCAAGCATGACACGGACCGCATATCTTCCTCTCGTGGAAATTCTCATGGCACTCATACGGCATATGTTCCTTTCGGGTCTTCCGGCACGGCCGGACGCCCTCTCACCGATCAGTCTTCGTAGGGAACCACGGAGCCCTGATAGGTATCTTCAATAAACTTCTTGATCTCATCGGATTTCAGGACTGATACCAGCGCCTGGATTCCTTCGTTGTTCTCATTTCCTTCCTTCACAGCCACCACGTTCACATATCTCTGCACCGCTTCGGAATCAGAGGTCTCCACCGCCAGCGCATCCGTGGAAGCGTTCAGTCCAGCCTGCAGCGCGTAGTTTCCGTTGATCACCGCGAAGTCAAAATCCTGAAGGCTTCTCGGTATCTGTTCCGCAGCCAGCTCTACAAAGGAAATGTTATGCGGGTTGTCGGTGATATCATTTACGGTGGCGTTGATCCCGGCATCCGGATCCAGGGTGATCAGTCCCTGTTCCTGGAGAAGCAGGAGCGCTCTCGCCTCATTCGTGGTATCGTTTGGCACCGCGATCTCCGCTCCGTCCGTAATGGCGGAAAGATCGCTCTGCTTGCCGGGATAGATCCCAAGAGGCTCATAGTGGATCTTTCCGGCGCTCACCAGGTGGGTCCCTCTTTCTTCGTTAAAGCTTTCCAGATAGGTGATGTGCTGGAAATAATTCGCGTCCATTTCCCCGCTTTCCACCACCTCATTGGGCATGATGTAATCGGTGAACTCCGTCACCTCCAGCGTCCAGCCCTGCTCTGCCAGAAGTGGAACCGCTGCCGCCAGGATCTCTGCATGAGGCACACTGGTCGCCGCAACCGTGATCGTTCCCTTGGACTCTGCTGGCGTCTCCGCATCCGCGCCTTCTGCCGCCTGTGCGGTGTCTTCCGTGGAGACAGTTGCTTCAGCCGTACTCTCGGAAGATGCCGTCTGGTCCTCCTGGGATGCCTCCTGACTTTCCGCGGCTGCCGTCTGGCTCTCCGCCGTTTTGGTCTGTGCAGCGTCCGAACCGCAGGCCGCAAGCAGCCCCGCCGTCAGAAGAGCGGTCAGGATAAGTGATACTGTCCTCTTTTTCATAACTTTTCTCCTCCACATAGCTCATTTTTCACCGGTTCCTGGCTTTTTGCCGGAACCTGGCTTATCTATCAACAACCATCACCCTGTGATCCGCCGGTCCAGCTTCCTCGCCAGCTTCATGCAGACCGCCTGCATGATCTGGACAAGAAGCACCAGAAGGACCACGGTGACGATCATGATATCAAATTCATAGCGGTTATAACCATATCGGATTGCGATATCGCCCAATCCGCCGCCGCCGACCGCCCCGGCCATGGCGGAATAGCCCAGGATCGTCCCCAGCGCGATCGCCAAGTTGGAAAGCAGGGAAGAACGGGCTTCCAGAAGCATCACCTTCGTCACGATCGTGGGGATGCCCGCACCCATGCTCTGGGCCGCTTCGATCACGCCCCTGTCCACCTCCAGCAGCGAGGATTCCACCAGCCTTGCCACAAAGGGAGCCGCCGCAAGGGTCAACGGGACCACCGTAGCGCTGGGGCCATAGCTTTTTCCCACGATCGCCCTGGTGAGAGGGATCACCAGGATCAGAAGGATCAGAAAAGGGATGCTCCTGGTGATATTCACGATCACATCCAGGATCTTGTTCACCACGGCGTTGGGCTTCAGCCCCTCACGTCCCGTCACCACCAGGGCCACGCCCACGGGAAGTCCGATCACATATGCCATCAATGTGGAGAGAAGCGTCATGTAAATGGTGGCGAACGTACCCTCCACGATCATCATTACCGTTGCATTATTCCACATAACCGTCCAGCTCCTCCACCGTCAATTTTCGATCCTTGAGATATCGGATCATCTTCTCTGCCGTCTGCGCATCCTCCGGAAGCTGCAGGACCATCTGCCCCCTGGCGGTGCCTCCCACATCCTGAGTATCCGCGTGCAGGATGTTCACAGGCGCCCCGCACTCCAGGACCATATTCGCGATCACCGGTTCGAAGGAAGAATTTTCCGTGAAAACAATGCGGACGCAGTGTCTGCTGGTCATGAGCGGCGTCTTTGCATGTGCAAAAAGTGCCCTCGAAGCCGGGTTTTCGCCGCCGCTTCCCTGGAACACCAGCCGCTTCGCCGCCTTCGATCTGGGAGACGTGAATACTTCCTCTACGGTTCCCGTCTCCACCAGGCTGCCGCTGTCAATGATCGCCACATGGCTGCAGATTTCCTGTACCACGCTCATTTCATGGGTGATGATCACGATGGTGATCCCATACTCTTTATTGATCTTTGAAAGCAGCTCCAGAATGGAACGGGTGGTCCTGGGATCCAGCGCGCTCGTAGCTTCATCGCAGAGCAGTATCCTGGGATTCATGGCAAGGGCGCGCGCGATGGCAACCCGCTGCTTCTGTCCACCGGAAAGCTGCGCCGGATAAGCGTCCGCCTTCTGTTCCAGATCCACGATCTTCAGGATCTCTTTTGCCTTCTGCCTGGCTTCCTTCTTTTTTGTGCCCAGGATCTCCAGGGCAAAACACACATTGTCCAGCACCGTCCGCTGCATCAGCAGGTTGAAATGCTGAAAGATCATCGCAACGCTGTTGCGCACCTTCCTGAGCTCTTTATCGCTGCAGCCTGCCAGGTCCACCCCGTCGATCAGAACGGTTCCTTCCGTAGGCTTTTCCAGGAAGTTCAGACAGCGCACCAGCGTGCTCTTTCCCGCTCCGGACATGCCGATGATACCGTAAATCTCCCCGGCGCCGATATTTAAGCTGATCTGTTTTAATGCCTCGATTTTTCCGTCCTTTGTCTGAAAGGTCTTGGATACATTTCTGATCTGGATAATAGGCGTTTCCATTTCCACCTGCTCCCCTCGCTTTTGTTCCTGTCCCTGCCGCCCTGTCAGGTCTCTTTTGAGATCGAACCAATCATACCATATCCCGTCCGCGTCTGTAAACAGAAGCTTTGGTCATGGCCGCCCCGAGGCTACTATTTCTCTCCTTCCGGCGAAAACAGCGGGGTGGACAGATAACGGTCCCCGGAATCCGGAAGCAGGGCAACGATCACTTTTCCCTTATTCTCAGGCCGTTTCGCCAGGCACTCAGCCGCATACAGGGCTGCGCCGGAGGAAATGCCGGCCAGGATGCCTTCCTGCGCCGCAAGGCGGCGGCCCGCATCGTAGGCATCTTCCTCCTTTACCGGGATGACCTCGTCATATATCCGTGTATCCAGCACGGAAGGGACAAAACCCGCGCCGATCCCCTGAAGCCCGTGCGGCCCCGCTTTTCCCCCGGAAAGGACGGCGGAAGAAGCCGGCTCCACCGCGGCCACCCGAACGGAAGGCTTCTTCTGCTTCAGGTAAGTCCCCACGCCCGTGATGGTGCCGCCGGAACCCACGCCGGCCACAAAAATATCCACCCTGCCGTCCGTATCCTCCCAGATCTCCGGGCCGGTCGTCAGAAGATGGGCTTTCGCGTTGGAAGGATTGTCAAACTGTCCCGGAATGAACGAGCCGGGGATCTGCGCATGCAGCTCCTCCGCCTTCTCAATGGCTCCCTTCATGCCTTCTTTTCCCGGCGTCAGGACGATCTTCGCGCCGTAAGCCGCCAGCAGCTTCCTGCGCTCTATGCTCATGGTCTCCGGAAGCGTCAGGATCACCCGGTATCCTCTCGCCGCCGCGATCGCCGCCAGGCCGATCCCGGTATTGCCGCTTGTCGGCTCGATGATCGTAGCGCCGGAAGAAAGCCTTCCGTCCGCCTCCGCGTCCAGGATCATCTGAAGCGCCGCCCGATCCTTCACGCTCCCGGTGGGATTCAGATATTCCAGCTTGGCCAGAAGCGCCGCATCCGTGATCCCCGCCTGCCTTCCATAATTTTCAAGCGCCATCAGCGGCGTTTTCCCGATCAGTTCCGTGATATTGCTGCGAATGTCTGCCAATACGTCCTCCATTTCCTGGAATCCGGAGAATTCCGTCAATCCATACTGTTTTGGTAGGTTTGCTTTGTTAAAATATACTCTCTTACAGAAGGGCTGTCAAGATGGATTTTCCGCCATGACTGCCCTGGTCGTTTCCGATCATACGCCGCAGTGCGGCATATGCCGCCTGATAATTCATACCGTCCACACTCTTCAGACTGATGAAGATCACAAGAAACTGCCCCAGTTTTGCAACAGTTCAGCAATAAACCCCGCCGCGTCTGTCTCAAAAACATCGCGGCGGGGTTTATTATCAAAAAAACTGCTTTCCCGGTTAAATCGGAGATGCGGAAACGATCGTCTTCCAGCTATTGCAGGCACATAAGGTATGCGCGTCTCCCTCTTTTACAGGACGGAAAGGAAGTCTCGGCTCCTCCAGCTCCGGAAGGCTGTCCACTTCTCCTTTTCCATAAGCCTCCACGCGCTTTTTTGCGCTTTCCAGACGGGCCAGCACGCCGCCGATACGGATATCGATCACCTCAAAGCCAAAAATACGGCTTTCCCGGTTCCAAAGCGCTTCCCTGCTGTCGCGGTATGCGCGGATCTTTTCCATGGCAAGCGGGATCTCCTCTCCCGCGATCTGCATGAGCGTCTGTCTGTCCTTTTTCGCATAGGCGTCATACAGTTTTCTGCCAAGCGGAGCTTTTACCGTGAGCGCGTCTGCCAGCCGCACATACAAAGATAGCACTTCCCGCGCATAATCGCCGCTTCCATGCTGCAGGACTTTTGCACAGTCTTCTTTTTCAGGCCGTTCTCCCAGGGCCTTCAGCAGCCCGTCCCTAAGACCTTCATAATACGTTTTCACATCCCAGTCCTTTATCTGTTCATCAAACAGGCCGATCAGGGCATCCTGATAAAGCAGATACTTGGAAGGATTATCATAAAATCCGCTCCCCTGCGGGCGGTCAAATTCTCCCAGAAGCTGATATGCCTCCCAGGAAACCCCGGTCAGGAATTCAAACTCCTCCTTCAGCGCTTCCTCCGACACATTCTTTGCAAAGCCGTGCTCCGCGAAACGGACGATGGACGTGAGTCCCGCTCCCATCGGCGTCTCCGCGCCGTCGTCCTGCCACATGGTGCAGACCGCTTCCCGGACGCCTGCTTCCTTCACTGCGCTCATCGCCGCTTCCGTGGTATCCTCCGCTCCCTTCAGGTTGGGGGAGACGCCGTTCCACACCCAGCCTCCGCCGGCAAAGATCACCTGATCGCAGAGCTGTCTGTGCATGCGCAGATATTGTTTGTAGAAATTCTCATCCGTATGATAATAGTCCCAGTACACCAGCGTCACATCCGCCGGCGGCTTCACCGCACCGGAGAGATCCATGTCCAGCGGAAGGTCATAATATTCATTATTTTGGGAGCTCATCCTCAGGTACATATCGCTCCAGATCATCGGTTCCAGCCCGAGCTTCCGGCAGATCTGCGACACGCGCTCCAGATGGGATGCCATGATCTCCGATTTGGGGTGATAACCATTCTTATGCAGATATCTGCCAAGCCCCAGGGACCATGCCTCGTCCATGCCAAGATGCACCCGTTTTGAAGAAAACGGCTCCGTCGCCCTGCGGATGCAGGCCTCTACGAACTGATAAACCTTCTCATCCCCAACCATCAGGATATCGTCCGTATCCTGCATGCCTGCCATGGACGCCCAGCGGAGCGCGTTCTTCAGATGTGCCAGCGCCTGGATGCAGGGAATCATCTCAACGCCGAACTGATCCGCATATGCAGAAAGCTCCTTGAGTTCTTCGGTACTGTAACGCCCCCGGTATGCGCCAAAATAAGGATACTCCGGCACCTCATAGGTATCCTCCGTATACAACATCAGCGTGTTCATACCCAGCGACGCCTCAAAGCGGATGTACCATTTGATCGTATCGACGGTGAGCGCGCTGTTCCTGGAGCAGTCCAGCATGACGCCGTTTTTATCCAGCCAGACTTTTTCCTCCAGGGAGAAGCCTTCTTTCGTTCCCCGTTTTTCCAGCTCCCGTACCAGCCGCATCAGAGCGCGGAACACAAAAGCTTTATCGCAAGCTGCAAGGACGGCGCTTCCCGCCGCATTTTCTTTTCCTGCCGTATAGGTTATGGAAATCTTTTTTTCATCCACCAGTTTTATGGAGATTTCCACAACAGGCTCTTCTCCTGCATCTTTCTCCCCTTCGGGCACGCACAGCCCATACCCCTTCTCTTCCAGCAGCTCTTTCGCCGCTCTTTCGTACCCCTCCGGCACGTCCTTCAGTGTGAAAAGCATTTTTCTCCTCCTTTCGACCGGGCATCTCTGAGGGATGCTCATTTCCAGTCTCTTCTTTTGTTTATGCATCATTCCTTATATTATAATAAATCCATCCAGAAAAGTATATTGACAAAATCAGAATCTGTTGACAAAAAATAAAATCACTGCATTTTCTCCGCGGGCTGCACGCGGATCTCGATCTGGCAGTCCGTCAGATATTCATAATTTACTTCCAGGGCGTATTCCACCTGAAGCCGGATCTCTTCCTCATTTTCCGTAAATTTCACCCGCCGGGTATCCATCCCGATCAGAAGGCTGCCGTAAGGCGTGAGGTAATTGGTGATGTTCTTCTTGCATTCCTCAAATGACATGTAGACGTTCACCATTCCGCGCTTCATCAGGTTCATTTCGCGTTCTTTGAATTTGATGACGTTCCTTACAGGTTCATCAATGCCTTCCATGATCTCATCATAGATGATATAGTGGGTCCCGTTTTTCTTGTAATACTGCCCCCACTGCACCGTTTCAATTTCCTCGCTGTCCGGGCCCTGGTCAAAATGGAGCCCGCGGACGGTGAGCATTACATCTTTTGTCATGACTAACTCTCATTCTGCCGCATCAGCGGCCTTTCGCTCAGTAATCCTCAATCCGAACGGTTTTTGCCGAAAGGATCCCATATTTGATGATGGAATTGGCAAAACGCTTGAACTTCTCCGCAGCGTCGCTTACATAAAAACGATATTTGTTTTCACCCAAGGCAGGCGGCATGGGGCTGAGCAGGCTGTGCTGCGCAAGCAGCGCCTTCAGCTCCACCGCTGTCTCATAGGCGGGATTCACCAGCGTCACGCCGTCGCCCATGATCCTGGCAACCGTCCGGCGGATCAGCGGATAGTGGGTACATCCCAGGATCAGGGTGTCGATCCCGATATCGATCAGCTCCGCCAGATAGCGGGAAGCGATCTCATCTGTCACCGGGTCCTCCCACAGCCCCTCTTCAACCAGGGGGACAAAGAGAGGACAGGCCTTTCCCGTGACCTGCACATCCGGATCGATCTGGTGTATGTAACTGGAGTAGATGCCGCTTCCGATCGTCCCTTCCGTGCCGATCACTCCGACCCGGCCGTTTTTTGTCACCTCGACGGCCACCTTTGCGCCCGGCTTCACCACGCCGATAATGGGAACATCGATTTCCTTCTCCAGCGTATCCAGCGCATAGGCGCTGGCGGTATTGCAGGCCACCACGATGGCCTTTACCTGTTTCGTCTGCAGGAATCTCACGATCTGCTCGGAGAACCGCGTTACTGTTTCCCGGGACTTGCTTCCGTATGGCACCCGGGCCGTATCCCCGAAATATACGATTTTTTCATTGGGGATCTGGCGCATGATCTCCCGCACCACGGTCAGCCCGCCCACTCCGGAATCAAATACCCCGATGGGCCTCTCCCTGTATTCCAGTGATTCCAACGTCGTCATCCTCCCTGTATTTTTCAGATTCAGATGCCTTTCCATTTTCCGTCCGCTTTCCCAGCTTTTGTTCCGTAAAACTGAACGCGATCTGCAGTTTCACATCCTGTCCGTGCAGGATCTTCTCATAATCCGCATCGTCCATGGCGCTGCCGTCCGCATTTCGGCAGACCTCCTGCGGAAGCGCAAGCTCCGGATAAAACACGCCCCAAAAACAGAGCATCAGAAGCGCCGCTGCCGCGGCCTCCTTCCACTTTCGTCCGTTATTCCCGCCTTGTCCGTTCTTCCTGCTTTGCCCGCTCCTTCTGATACTTCTCCACATACCGCTTCTCTCCTTTTTTCTCTCTTACGGAGAGTATTGACGGTATGGCCGGTTTTATACCCCGCTTTTTTTCTGCTGGATCTGGGTCAGGATGGACTGCTCCTGATTATAAATGTGCATCTTGATCGCCCGCGCCCCGGCTTCCCGGTCTCTGGCTTTCACGCATCGGTAAATTTCCTCGTGCTCCTCGATCAGACGGCCATGCTGGCTGACATCCTTGATGTATTCCAGTCGGTAGCGGTACATCTGCTGTGACAGGTTTCCCACCATCTGGACCAGCTTGTCATTGCCGCTCGCCCGGACAATGATGTCATGGAGCGCAACGTCCGCCTGAGCAATGCGCACCGCATCCTGGGTGCGGGTCACCTGGACAAAATCATCGCAGGCTTTTCTCAGCTCCCGGATCTCTTCCTCCGTGATCCGTTCACAGGCAAGCTCCATGGCAAGGGCATCCAGGGCCTGCCGCACCTCCAACACGTCCCGGAGGCCCTTTTCCGAAATCTGCGCCACTTCCGCCCCTTTTCTGGGGATCATGGTGACCAGCCCTTCCAGCTCCAGCATGCGGATCGCCTCGCGGATTGGCGTCCGGCTCACGCCCAGGCGGTTGGCCAGATGAATTTCCATCAGACGCTCCCCAGGCTTCATCTCTCCCGTCAGGATGCTTTCCCTGAGCGTATTGAACACCACATCCCGCAGGGGGAGATATTCATTTGCTTTTTCCTCTGTCTTCATCCGTCATTCCTCGTTTTCTAGTCGGTATCTTTTCCCCTTTTTCATTTTTTATCCGACGCAGGTATGGTCCGTAAATGTGGTCAGGTAAGACTGTGCCGCCAGTTTCGTCCCCCTCAGGCGCTCAAGCGCCAGCTCCGCCTGCTTTCTGTCATCGAACAGGGCAAAGACTGTAGGGCCGCTGCCGCTCATCAGCGCTCCGAGTGCTCCGTTCTTCATCAGGATCTCCTTGATCCGGGCGATCACCGGGTTTCTCGGGACCGTCACGGTTTCCAGCACGTTGGAAAGCCGCTTCACAACGCCGGAAAGCTCCCCTTTCCGGATGCTTTCCACCATTCCGTCGATGTCCGGATGCTCTTTCACATTTTCCAGATGAAGATTCTGGTAGACCCATTTTGTGGATACATGGATGAACGGCTTGGCCACGATCACATGGCAGGAAGGAGCGGGCGGAAGCGTGGTCAGTTTTTCTCCGATCCCTTCCGAAAGCGCCGTACCTCCCCGGATGCAGTAGGGGACATCTGCGCCGATCTTCACCGCGCGCGCCTCCAGCTCTTTCTCATCAAGTCCGAGAGCAAACATCCGGTTCATCGCCACGAATACGGCAGCGGCGTCCGTGCTTCCTCCGGCCATCCCAGCGGCTACGGGAATCCTCTTTTCCAGACGGACAGCCAGGCCTTCTCTGATGCCGAACTCTTCCTTTAAAAGAGCGGCCGCCCGGATGACGAGATTGTTCTGATCCGTGGGAAGCCTCTTCATGTTGGTTTCCATCTGCAGGACGTCTTCTTTTTTCTTTTCAAAGGTGAGTCTGTCATACAGATTCACGGTCTGCATGATCATCCTCACCTCATGATAGCCGTCTTCCCTGCGTCTGACTACATCCAGCCCCAGGTTGATCTTTGCCATTGCCTTCAATGTCAGTTTATCCATCTGTTCCCCTGTCCTTTTTTCTGCGGTCTGCTTTTGGCCCTGTATTTTGTATACACAGATTGTTTTGATTGTTTTTGATTATAAACAATTCCTGCCGCTTCGTCAATGTTCAGGAGGTGCTCTTTACGATCAAAAGCTTATCCCCGGGATGGATTTCATCGCTGGCAAGCTCATTGATCTCCCTGATCTGGGAAACCGGAACGTAATACCGTTTTCCAATATCCCACAGGCTGTCTCCGTCTCTCGCGATATAGGCAACAATTCCGGGCAGAGCTCCCATCTTCTCTGGGTCCGGATCAGAGACCTTAATGTCCCGGATCATGGGTTCTTCATAATTGTCAAAAACGATCCCGGCAAAGGAGAGCACCAGCTTTACATCCGCTTCCTCGCCGTCCGCCATGGTCACGGTAAGTTCTGCGGGGGAGGTCTCCAGCCGCCAGGTGCAGGTTTCCCTGATGCCCGGAATCTCCAGCACATAGCTGAAGGGAATCGTCCCCTCCATGCTGTCATATGGCGTTTCCACATCCCCGGTCATGTACAGGATTTCCACCACGGCCGCCCCGGTGATACGAAGCCCTTCCTCTACCACGCGGACCTCAGCCAACTGGACCGTACAGCCGCTGTGGCAGATCTGCTGGATCTTAGG
The DNA here is from genome assembly GCA_019118445.1 of Candidatus Eisenbergiella merdipullorum. Taxonomy (GTDB): domain Bacteria; phylum Bacillota; class Clostridia; order Lachnospirales; family Lachnospiraceae; genus Eisenbergiella; species Eisenbergiella merdipullorum. The sequence continues at coordinate 23,185 of DWYY01000155.1, forward strand.
CATTCCCTCAGCGACCTTAAAGTGGCCGTTTAACCGGGTCCTTCCCGTATTTTTCATGAGAAGCTGCTTCAGCTTTGCCGTTCCGGTAACAACGTCGATCTCCTTTGTCACGCCGTACACATCGGAAAGGATTTCCGTCTGCTCCTCCTCGTAGATCTTCATGTCCAGATCCAGCACCAGCTCCAGGCTGACCACCCGTTCCTCACCGTCTGCATCGGCCTTCACCTCAACCTCTTTATGGCCGATGCTGCAGACGATATCATCTACCATCTGTTCCTTCAGCCCCTGACAGTCCAGGACGCCGCTGAAGGGGAGCGTGGCCTCATACCACGAAACCGGCCTTCCCTCCCCTTCCCCTTCATAAAGGAAGAAAAGCTGCACCTGTCCCTGCACGGCGATCCTGCCGTCCGAAAGCCGAAACTGCACATCGGAAAGGGTACAGGTCATCCAGAAGATCTCAAAAATGTTGGGATGGCCCGATGGAAGCTCGATCTCCTCCCGGATGCGGAAGATATCCTTTTTCTGGATGGCAAGCCCGGCCAGGTCGATGACCTTTCTTTTCAGCTCCACAGGATCTTCCCCCGTAAGCTCTACAGCGGCCTCCTCGTCATACAGCTCCTCCACATGGAGATTCAGGCTGATCAGCGCCTGGACGCTCAGCTTCCGGGAATTGATGATGCCGACGCTCAGATCCTCCAGCTCTTTTTTTACCATGACGCCATCCGTGGGCGCTACACCTTCCATATAAATCTGCTCGTCAAAGGGAAGGCTTCCTTCCATACTGGACAGCCTGCGCACATCATCGTCAGAGAGGTAAAGCACGGTGAATTTCAGCTTTCCCTTCACATGGACGTGATCCTGCACCGCCCGCAGTTCCTCAACGATGATCTCCCCCTGCTCCTGCACCAGTTGATAAACGTCCGGCCTGGAATCTGTGATATTGATATCATCCTCCAGCGCCACCTGTGTTCCCGCCCTGCATTTCACACGGTCGATATGTATATTCTTCCTGATCAGCTCCATAAAAATACCCTCCATGCGCTACTTTGTACAATGTATTCGCAAAGAGGGATTTTAGAACACGATCACTTCACTTTACGCACCCGATCAGCTCCTTTATATCGGAAACGCCTTCTTTTTCCATAAATTTTTCAATGCCGGAGACGATCTCCTGTGTGGCATAGGGGTTGATGAAATTGGCACAGCCAACCGCCACCGCTGTGGCTCCCGCCATGATAAATTCCACGGCGTCCTCCGCGTTCATGATGCCGCCCATGCCGATGATGGGGATCTTCACAGCCTTGGCGCACTGATAAACCATGCGGACCGCCACGGGCTTTACCGCAGGGCCGGACATGCCGCCGGTTTTGTTAGCAAGGACGAAGCTCCTTTTATGAATGTCGATCTTCATTCCGGTCAGCGTGTTGATCAGAGAGATCGCGTCCGCCCCTGCCGCTTCCGCCGCCAGCGCCATCTCCGCGATGTCTGTGACATTGGGGCTTAATTTCATGATGACCGGCTGGGCGGCCTTTTTCTTGATGGCAGAGGTGATGTCGTACAGGCATTCCGCCTTCTGGCCGAAAGCGATCGCCCCCTCCTTCACGTTGGGGCAGGAGACGTTGATCTCCAGCATATCCACGGGCGCGTCCGCAAGGCGTTCCACCACCTCCAGATAGTCATCCACCGTTTTGCCGCAGACATTGACGATCACCTTCGTGTCAAACTGCTGCAGAAAAGGCAGGTCTCTCTCCAGAAAAACATCAATGCCGGGGTTCTGCAGACCGATGGCGTTGAGCATGCCGCCGTAGACCTCCGCCACTCTTGGGGCAGGATTGCCGGGCCAGGGAACATTCGCCACGCCTTTGGTCACCACTGCGCCCAGACAGTTCAGATCCACGAATTCACTATATTCCATGCCGGAACCGAAGGTGCCGGATGCGGTCATGACCGGATTTTTCAGTTCGATCCCCGCAATGTTCACCGATGTTTTCATCAGATATCCACCTCCTTCGCTTCAAAAACAGGGCCGTCCGTACAGACGCGAGCGTTGTTCACATGGGAATGGGCGTCCTTCTTCGTGGTCTTGCACACACATCCAAGACAGGCGCCCACGCCGCACGCCATGCGTTCCTCCAGGGAAATATAGGCGTCGATCCCCGCCTCTTTGGCATAGCGCTTGATGGCCCGCAGCATAGGAAGCGGACCGCAGGCGTAGATCACATCCGCCTTCAGGCCGTTTTCCCGGATGGCATCCATCACGTTGCCCTTCGTTCCCACGCTGCCGTCCTCCGTCGCAATATACACCTCTCCGTATCTTTCAAAATCTTCCTTTAAAAAGCAGCCTGCGTCCCGGTAGCCCACGATGATCTGTTTCCTGCAGTTCAGTTTCCTCGCAAGCTCCAGAATAGGCGGGACGCCGATGCCGCCTCCCATCAGGAAAGCCGTCTGATCCTCCTTTACCGCATCCAGCGGGAATCCGTTCCCGAGAATGCCGAGAATGTCGATGGAATCTCCGGGCTTCATGCCGGAAAACTCTTTTGTGCCCGCTCCCACGACCCGATACACGATGCGGAGGGTATTTTTTCCGGCATCCGCCTCACAGATGCTGATGGGGCGGGGAAGCAGCGTGCTCTTATCCTTGGGGTAGAGCGCGATGAACTGCCCCGGATGAGCGTCCTTTGCAAGCTCCGTTTTCAGCAGGCAGTCGTAGATGCCGGGCGCAAGCTGCCTCTGGGCCAGGACCTGTGCCCGCTCTTTTCTCTTTTTTGCCATAACCTTCAGTCCTTTCCCTGTCCGCCTAAGGGATAAACCACCTTTCCCCGGCACACAGTCGCATGTATTTTTCCCTTCAGGGTTTTCCCCAGAAAGGGGGAATTCTGGGAACGGGAATAAAACCGCCCAGCCGTCCATTCCTCTGATGGATCGAACAGCACCAGATCCGCAGGGCCGCCCTCCGCCAGATAGCCTGCGTCCAGGCCGTACAGCCTGGCCGGGGCAAGCGCCATCCGGTCGATGAGCTGCATGAGGGAAAGCCTTCCTGTATCCACCAGCTCGGAAATGCCTAACGCCAGGGACGTTTCCAGGCCGATGATGCCGCTGGGAGCCTCTGTGACGGGCCTGCGCTTTTCCTCCGCGCTGTGAGGCGCATGGTCGGTGGCGATCATGTCAATGGTTCCATCCGCCAGCCCCTCTATGATGGCCTGCCTGTCCGCCTCCTCCCGTAGAGGCGGATTCATCTTCGCAAGCGTTCCGTAACGGATGACCGCTTCCTCCGTCAGGGTAAAATGATGGGGCGCAGCTTCCGCGTGCACGTTTGCGCCTTCCCGCTTCGCCCTGCGTACCAGCTCCACGGCTTCCTTCGTGCTGATGTGCTGGATGACCACGCAGGCCCCCGTCTCCCCGGCAAGCCTCACGTCCCGCCGCACCATATCGATCTCCGCCTGACGGTCCGACCCGCCAATCCCGAAATGGGCACTGGCCTTCCCCGCGTTGATCCCGTTGTTTTGGATAAATGCCGGATTTTCCTCATGAAAACTGATGGGTACGCCCTCCGCCGCCGCAGCCTTCATGGCCGCTCTAGCGATCGTCTCGGAAAGCAGGGGAACACCGTCGTCCGTAAAACCCACTGCACCCGCGGCGTGCAGCGCCTTCATGTCAACCAGCTCCGTCCCTTTCATCCCAACGGTCACGTTGGCGCAGCTCTCCACATGGATCGGCGTCTTCGCCCCCTTCTCCAGCACATAACGCAGGGTATCCACGTTATCCACGCAGGGCTTCGTGTTCGCCATCAACACCACCGTGGTCACACCGCCCGCCGCAGCGGCACGCGCGCCGCTTTCGATATCTTCCTTATAAGTAAATCCCGGATCCCGGAAATGCACATGGGCGTCCACCAGGCCCGGAACGGCAGTCAGCCCTTTGGCGTTCAGGATGGCAAGCGGATCCCCGTTATTTCGGGAAGCGTCCGGCGTATGGGCAGCCGCCTCCTCCGGGGAAATATGGTCTGCGATCTTTATGATCTTTTCTCCTGCGATCAGAATATCCCTAAGTCCGTCCGTTTGGGACGCCGGGTCGATCAGATGTGCGTTCTGGATCAGAAGCATTGAGGCCCTCCTTTTTGCTGTCTCATATCGGTTTTGATTTCTGCTCTATCATATCACAAAAAAAAGCCGCCGAAAAGGCGGTAACAATCTGTAGTATGGAAAATAACGCTGGGCTGTGCTATGATCAGCCTGTTACCGCCTCCAATCTGGTAACAGAAAGGAGGTGTCCGCGTTGGAAAAGCTTATATCATTTATCCTCACTGTTATGGCTGGTGTAGTTAGCCACTGCATCAACAAATGGTTAGACGGTGAGTAGGTCGGTAACTAACCTGTGGCCTTAACCCTGCCACAGCCAAAAGGGAAAAGGAAGACCCCGGAATCACACTCCGGGGTCTTCCGCTGTCGTTCGCGTTGAACAACTTATATCATTTAGCCTATCGGCATTATAGCATATGCGGATCTGTTTTGCAATATTCAGCGCCCCTGAAATTTGAAATTTGAGACGATCCCAGTCCGCTGCTATTGTTTCTTTCTGCAGCCATCGATCTGAATATTCTGCCCCGCAATATAGGATGCCTCATCACTTGCGAGGAAACAGATCAGATTGGCATTTTCCATATCCGTTCCGGTCCTTCCCATAAAGGAAAGCTCGCTTTCCTGATAATAATCCATATCCGGGTTTTCGGAGGGGCTCACGCTTCCCGGAGAAACGCAGTTTACCAG
>DWYY01000156.1 GCA_019118445.1 Candidatus Eisenbergiella merdipullorum
AGGAGCTTTATGAAGGGCGGGCAGGAATCCGGGAAACTTTGGCTGCCCTGGCGCTGCTGGGAGCTGTTTATATGCTGTCTCAGGTGATGAACGGCGTTGTCAACTGCTTCGGCACTGTTTATAACAGGACCGTCACGAAAGAAGCGGACAAGGCGGTCTTTCAGAAGTGCCAGAGACTTTCACCGGAAGAATATGAGAAGACGGGACGCCTGGATGAGATAGACAAGGCGGTCAACGGCGCAAAAAGTGCGGTCAGCCTGGGAATGACCCTGCTGGATGCAGTGTTTTTTTACGGCGCCTATTTTCTTATCGTCGGCGGATATTTAACGCGGATGAACGCGGCCCTCGGATGGTGCGTCGCTGCGATCTTCCTTCCCTGCCTGTTCTCAAAATTTTTACAGGGACACGTTTTTGGGAAGGCAGAAGATGCCGCCGCTCCATACCGCAGGAAAAGCGAGTATTATGAGAGGTGTCTGACGGAACCCTCTTATTTGAAAGAAACCCGTCTTCTCGGGGTAAACGATGTCTTTGAAGCCCGGTTCCGACAGGCGGAGGAAAAGCTTGGCGGACTGAGATGGAAGGCAGGCCTGGAAAAATTCCGGTATGATATGGCCGGGAATCTGGTAAATATATTGGGTTATGGCGTGATCCTGTACCTGTTATTTGTCTCGGTCATGACAGGAGAGATTTCCATCGGCGCATATTCGGCTGTTCTGGCCTCCATCAACCGGGTGCAGAGTTTCATGGAGGAGCTGATCTTTGAACTGCTGGAATATGCTTCCGGATCGCTCGCGTCCGTGGATAATTTTTACGCGTTTCTGGATGAAAAACAGACGGAAAGGACAGAACGCCTGTCAGAGCTTCCGTCCGTTCATCTTGAGCGGGTATCCTATCGCTATCCGATGGCAGAGAGGGAGGCTGTCAAAGATGTTTCCCTGGATGTGAAAGCGGGGCAGATCGTGGCTGTCGTTGGTGAGAATGGCAGCGGGAAAACCACACTCTGCCGGTTGATCTCGGGATCATATGAGCCGACAAAAGGAGAGGTGACCTGCGGAGGAAAGAAGGCGTCTGCACTGGATGGAACGGGGATTTCTGCTGTTTTCCAGAATTTCTGCAGATATCAGATGACCCTGTCGGAAAACATCGGGATCAGCTGCGGGGAAAGGAAAGCGGACCGGTCGGAGGATAAAGCCGGTCAGACAGCGGATCAAATGGAAGCACTGGACAGGAAAGTGGAACTTTCCTTGGAAGCCGAACTTTCTCTGGAAGCCGGACTTTCTTTGGAAGTCGGACTTTCCCTGGATGACGGACGTTTCCCTGAGGGGCTGGATACCATGCTCGGCAGGTATTTTGATGGAACGGAGCTGTCCGGAGGGGAGTGGCAGCGGGTGGCGATCGCCCGCGGGGCGGCGCGCCCCAGCCTGCTGATCGTGATGGATGAACCCACTTCGGCGATCGATCCCTTTGAGGAATCCGCGCTCTATCATATGTTCCGGAAAACCGCGGAGGGGAAAACCGCTTTTCTCGTGACGCACAGGCTGGGGATGGCCCGGATCGCGGACCGGATCATCGTCATGAAGGATGGGCAGATCCTTCAGGATGGCACACATGATGAGCTTATAGTGGTTAAGGGGGAATATAAGCGAATGTATGAAGCGCAGAGTGCGTGGTACAGATAAACAGGAAGAAGCCCATCCGCCTGTGCTTATTCTAGAATGAATATTGCACGATATGTCATTGTAAAACGAAGGAAATAGTTGTATTATATTTATAAATATCTGTGGGATTTCATGAAAAATATATATGAAAAGCATAAAAACAGAGGTAAAAATCGTCTTTTTTCTAGAGTCATCTTCTCGGCTGAGTCGGAGGGGTGACTTTTTTCCCCTGATCGGGCAGCAAAAATACGCTGCGGACAGGGAAATGTGGTTTGAAAGACAAAAAAAGGGAGGGTACTGCAATGGGGAAAAAAGTCAGCGTTGTGATCCCTGTTTATGCGGATCATGTGGGGCTGGAGGATACTCTTACATCATTGGAACATCAGAGTGCCGGACGGGAGTGCTTTGAAGTCATTGTCTGCAACGACGGAGCTTCAGACGAGATCAGTGAAGTCTGCCGGAAGCATGCTGTGACGGAGGTCAGCATCCGGCCCAACAGGGGCTCCTATTATGCAAGAAACCGCGGGATCGAAAAGGCGCAGGGAGAATACATCGCCTTCGTGGATGCGGATATCATGGTGGGGAAGAACTGGATCAAAACAGGGATTTCCGAGCTGGAAAACCATGATTATGTAACAGGCCCGGTGGATATCGACGCTTCCAAAGCGCATACGTGGACGGAGCGGTATGAGGTTGCGACAGCCTTGAATATGAAGCGTTTCCTGGAGAAAGATCATTTCGCGCCCACGGCGAATCTGTGGGTAAGAAAAGCGATCTTTTCTGAACTGTCGATGTTTGACGAACGGCTGAGATCCGGCGGGGACAATGAATTTGGCCAGCGTGTTTACCGCGCGGGAAAGTTCAGGATACATTATTCGGAGGAGCTGAGGGTAGTGCATCCGCCAAGAAACTACCGGCAGCTGGTGAAAAAGACGAAACGGGTGGCGAGAGGGACCATCGATCTGAGAAGAATAAGAGATCCGCAGGTGAAGCCCAAAAAGCTGCGCAAGTATGTGAGCCGCGTCCTGTTCCACCCCTGGAAGCTTGTCCTGAAGACGGAATGCACGCCTGTGGAGAAAGCGGTTTTTTATCTGATGCTGCGGTGGTTTTTTACGCTTCACAATTTTTATCAGTTCCAGTATGAGAGGGAGCTTATAAAACGGGGAGAATGGAAATGAACAGGAAGAAAGGGAACGCGTTATTCCGGTTTTTCAGGGAGAGCCAGGAGAGCTGGCCGGGATGGATCCTGCTTTTGTGCATCTCCTTTCTGTCTGGTTGGTTTTCTACGTCCATCGCGGAGCTGACGGGCAGCCTGATCGATATCGGCATCGAGGGAGAATATGGCAGGATGAAAGGCGTCGGCATCGCCCTGGCCGCGGTCCTTCTGGGGAACTGCGTCCGGACCTTCCTGAATTATTATATCAATGCCCGGACCTCAGAAACGATGTTTTCCAAATTGAGAAGGAGGATGTTCCGGGCTCTGACCTGCGGAAAGCTGTCTTATATTGAGGGGCGCTTTCAGACCGGGGATATGGTAAGCCGTCTGAACAGCGATATCGGCAGTCTGTGTGATATCGTGGCGGGCCGTTTTGTCTGGTATCTGCGCGTCCTGGCAGAGGCCGCGGTCACTCTTGTGGTGTGTATCCGCATCAGCTGGGAGCTGTCTATGGTCTATCTGGTGATCCTGCCGTTAACCTTTTTTATCATGCTCCGGCTGACGAAAGCCATGCAGGAGCAGCAGAAAAAGGTTTCCGTAAATACCGGAGACGCCGCCTCCCTTGTCTCTGAGGCTGTCAGCAATATCGCGACGGTGAAGACCTTTCATATTGAGGATAAGATTCTGTCCAAATTCACGCAGACGGTGGATACCGCGAAAGAGCAGGAGAAGAAGATGATGAAGACGGAATCCTGGACAGTGGGCGTGCGTTATGCCACGCAGATCGTTCAGATGGCCGGACTGTTTGCCGTCGCCTTTTTCTATGTTTCACAGGGCAGTCTGTCAGCGGGCAGTGCGGTGGCCTTCATTACGATCTGTACCAATATAAAAACGGCGCTGGAATTATCCGACGGCATGATCGTCTACTATCACAGAGCGGTCGCCCTGTCGGAGCGGATTTATGAGGTGCTGGATACGCCTGAGATGGAAAAGGGAGGGCTGCCCGTCGATCTGTCCGCAGAGGAGGCCGTTTCCTTTGAAAATGTGACTTTTTCTTATGTGGATTCCTGCACGGCTCCCTGTGAGGATTCTCATAGGGATGAGAAAACAGTGCTTAACGGGATCAGCCTGCATGTCCCCAAAGGCAGGAGGATTGGGGTGGTCGGCCCCAGCGGCTGTGGAAAGAGCACGCTGATCAAGCTGATCTGCAAGTTTTACGGGATTTCCGGCGGAAAGCTTCTGCTGTATGGGGAGGATATCGACTCGCTGAGCGGAGAGACGGTATATCAGCAGCTGTCACTGGTAGGACAGGAACCTTATCTGTTTTCAGGTACGGTTTTGGATAATATCAGGAATGGACGGCCAGACACATCCGTGGAGGAGGCTGAGGAGGTTCTGAAGCGCGTGCAGCTCTGGGATTTTGTGTCCTCTCTGGAAAAGGGAATACATACGGAAATCGGTGAAGGCGGCGGGAAGATGTCTGGCGGACAGGCGCAGCGTCTTTCCATCGCAAGAGCCATGATAAAGAATGCCCGGCTGGTTCTGCTGGATGAACCAACGTCCGCGCTGGATGTGAAGACGGAGCATGAGCTGAAGGACGCTTTTGAGGAGCTCCTTCGTGGAAAGACTGCGGTGATCGTGACGCACCGGTATGCGGTCATTGAGAATGCGGATTATGTTTACTGTCTGGATCCTGACGGAAAGGTGGCAGAGGAGGGAACGCCGGAGGAGCTGATGAGACGAAAAGGGTATTATTATTCCATGTATCTCGCACAGCAAAACGGCTGAGAAATGAGGAAGGAAATGGCAAAGCAATCATCAAAAATATCATTTCGGCAGGGGATGACATACATGATCCGTTCCTTTGGATTTATGGGAAAGCAGCGGATCAGATTCTGGACTGGGGCAATGTTTTCCTGCCTGGAGCTGCTGGTGGCCTATATTACCCCCATTCTGTTCCAGAGCATCATCCGTATCCTGGAGACCGGCAGTATTGCCGGAGAGTGGAGGATGATGATGGCTCTGTTTGCCGTTTCTCTGGCGGCCGCTCCGCTGATCACGCTGGGCGATTACTGGAAAAAGAAGGCTGTCATTGAAACGGAGAAAAATATGAGCGTTGCTCTTTTTTCCAAAGTACAGAGCCTGCCGTTGGAAATCCTGCAGCGGTATGATAAGGGAGACTATGTGACGCGTATCGTCAGCGATACGCATACCGCAGTGAACAAGCTGAGCGGATATACCTTCAAGGCTCTGCTGAAGTTTGTTGTATACACGGCGATTTCCATGGCGATACTCATATGGACAGATCCGGTGTATGCGGCTGTCGGGCTTTTCATGTCCGTGACGGCGCTCGTGATCACCTTTTTCTTTTCTCCAATGGCACGCCGGGTGGAGCAGCGGGCCAAAACGCTGGTTTCCGGCCTGGCGGCCCCGCTCATGGAGGCCATTGTCAACGCGCCTGTCATCCGGGTATTTTCTATGGAAACGAAGCTGCAGAAGGAATTCGCCGGCAGATGTGGGGAAGTCGCAGGGGAAAGGATCCGATTCCGGACGATGAACGGAACCATCGAGGCGTTTATCTATCTGTTCAGCTATTGCGTGAAGCCTGTTACGTTCCTGATGGGAATCTACCTGCTCACCAGGGGAGAGATGGATATCGCCACGATCGTGTATCTATCCGGCATTACGGGGATCCTGTCGGAAGGAATTCAGGATTTCAGCCAGTTCATCCAGAACATTCAGTCAGGATTTGTGTCCCTGGACCGGATTTATGAGCTGCTGGATATGGATGCAGAGAAGAAAGGGAAAGGGACGGAGGCGATCTCGCCGGAGACTTTGGGGCAGGCGGCACGCAGGCCGGAGAACGGAAGGTCCGGAGACGGAAGGCCCGGAGACGGAACGCTTCCCCTGATCCGTATCAGGGGGCTGCATTTCCGCTACAGCGGGAGAGAAGAGATCCTGAAGGGGATCGATCTGGATATCCCGGCCGGGCAGAAGGCTGCGATCGTGGGAAGGTCGGGCTGCGGAAAGTCCACGCTGGTGAAGCTGATCATCGGGCTGTATGAGCCGACGGAAGGAACTGTGACGATAGGGAATGCACGGAATCTTTCCAGGAATCTTTCCGGGAAGCTTTCCGGGAATCTGGTCGCATATGTATCGCAGGCATGCGATATCTTCCGGGGAAGCGTCAGGGAAAATATCGGCTATGGAAAAGAAGGGGCTTCCTTTGAGGAGATCGTAAACGCAGCCCGCAGGGCGGGCTCCGACGGCTTTATCGAAAGCCTGCCTCAGGGATATGAGACACTCATAGATGAAAACGGGACGAATCTTTCCGGCGGGCAGAAGCAGAGGATCGCGATCGCAAGGGCGCTGCTCAGCGAAGCCCCCATACTGGTGCTGGATGAAGTGACCTCGGCAATGGACGCCGCGACGGAAGAGAATATACTCTCGGACCTTTTGAAGGAAACGGAAGACAGGACAGTGCTGATGATCACGCATAAGATGCGTGTGGCCTGCAGGATGGAGCGGATCCTGGTGATGGAAGGAGGGAGGATCATAGAATCCGGAAGCCATGCGGAGCTGCTTGCCGCGAAGGGCTGGTACTACAGAGCGTACCGGGAGCAGAGCGCGGAGTCTGGCGAAGCAGGTTCGGGGGTTGACGAAACGGGCTTGACTGACCTGTAATACCACGGCCCGAGGAAGGCTTTTAATTGCCTGTATTTTATTTTTCCTTCAGCCCCGTCCTGTCCGCAAAAGCCTCGATCGTATCCGCTTTAATTGCCGCTTTCAGCCAGTCCTCCAGAAGGGAACCGTCTTTTTCCGAAAAAATACGGTTTTTCAATTGTTCCGGTACAGGCCCTTTCATCTCCAGGGCCAGTATCACGGACTCCGCTTTTCCTTTTATTTCCCCGCTCCGGTATACTGACTGCCCATATTTCTTCAGTTCCTCTTCCTCGTTATACTCAAAAATCGACATCGCAATCACCTTTTTTCCGAAACGTTTACGTTGAGGACCGCGAGCCGAATCTCAAATTCGGCTCTGCGATACGCAATTTGTGACATTTGGTCACAAATTGCAGTGAAACAAATAAGCTATCGAGCTTATTTGTTTCACAACCTCTGCTCTCTGGCTTCTCAGAAAATCCGCCAGGATCCCTTCCGAGATACATTCCGTTACCGCCCTGTCTACCGCTTTCTCGATCGCCGTCTCTCCCTCCGTATACTGCCTGATCCGGGACACAAATTCGCTGTATTCCCGCAGCGTCCGGCACCGTTCCATCAGTTCCTCGTTATGGCCGCGGTTTATGTTCAGGAAGCGTACCTTCAGTTCCAGCTCCGGCTATTTTCTCCCCTGCGGATATCCCTTTCTTCCCTCAAACGCGTCTGACAGCTTTAATGTGAGATCCTCCGGCGCATCCTGGCTTCCGTTATAAAAGACCACAAAATGAGGCGCCGGGATCTTTATCAACGTGGACGCGTACAGCGATTCCCCGCTCACATATTTTTCCAGAAGCCGCGATATATAAAACAGATCTCTCAGGGGCATGTTCGGGTTCCAGGTGGATTGATGTTCATACAGCATCATCTCCGCGTCCAGGAGAAAGGAGACGTCGTTCTTCATATTTCATATAGATGGCGTTCTCCAGGGTGGTGACCTCAAGCTGTCCCGGGTCCTGATAATCCGTTCCGTTCAGGGCGTTGTACAGGGGCAGCAGTTCTTCCTTCCTGCTGTAGAGCATCCGGAAAACGGAATCCTTGTGTTTCCTGTTTGCGTGTACCGTTTCATTCATGATGAGCTCCTTTCCCGCGCAGGCAGGCGGTCAGGCCGGCATGCGGCACTGCACTGTGCCCTGCGCATTGGCGGCTGGAGCGGCATCCTCTTTCTCCACTCCTGCCGTTTTTAAATGGTTACATGGTTGGGATTGAAAATCAGCATAGAGTTTCCGAAATGAATGTCAGAATGAACAGACGGCGGAGA
>DWYY01000157.1 GCA_019118445.1 Candidatus Eisenbergiella merdipullorum
GGCGCAGGAGCTCATCAGAGAAGGCGCGGCCAGACTGGAAGGCGCAGCCGGGACCGGCTTTCGCAGCGTCCGAACGCATTCTGCCTGTCCGGGCCTGCGGGCGGTGCGCCTGCAGAAATGGGGAACGGTGATGTATCTGTTTTCCAATGAGGGAGAGGAGACTGTCCGGACAGAGATAACCATTCCGCAGCATCCGGGCCTTCTGCTGGTAGACCTGTGGACCGGAAAATGGGAAAGGGCGGCTGTCCGGCAGACCGGAGACGGGACAGAGTTTTCGCTGCTGCTTCCGCCCTGCCGGACGCTCCTTGCTGTTGCGGCGGAAGCCGCAACAGGCGCAGGCAGAGAACCGGGACATCCTTTTGAAGATGCGGGCCACGGATCAGACGGGCAGATGCGGAAAAACTGCCGTTTGGTGCCAGAAAACTGGAACGACAGATTTGTCCTGGAAGAAAAGGGGGAAAAACGCGCCGTATATGTGTACCGGTTTGATCGGGTGACGGTGCCGGGAACGGAACGCTTCCAGGTGGACGGAGAAGAAATGGCGGAATGTGTCTGCAACGGCAGGCCAGCCGGAGTGAGCTTCTTTGCTCCCCACCTGTTTGAGATCGCCTCTTTCCTGAAGGAGGGAGAAAACGAGGTGCGGCTGATCTTTACCGGCAGCGCTGCCAATGTATATGAGAACGCCGGCCTGCCCTTAGGCCTACCGGAGAGCAAAATATCTCAATGAAACAGCAGGAAAAAGGAATGCCTTGAAAGCCCGTCACGGGTATGATAAAAGAAAAAGTGACGATCTGGAGGATATGATGAAAAAAGAGCTGAAACACTGGGTTTTTGCGGTGGGGGACGGGGAGGACTGCCTGAGGGATGGGAAAGAAGTGACGGTCCCCCACACCTGGAACATCGAAGAGGGGAAGGAAGAATACTGGGGAACCGGCTGGTATGAACATTCTCTGGATGTGCCGGAGGAATGGGCGGACAAACGGGTTCGGCTGCGCTTCGGGGCGGCCTATCACAGCGCGGTCGTCTATGTCAACGGCCGGGAGGCTGGGAAGCATGTCCGCTCCGGCTATACTCCTTTTACAGTGGAGCTGACAGAACTTCTGGAGTTCGGGGAGAAAAACCGGATTACGGTGCGGGTATCGAATGAATTTTCAGAAGAAATGCTTCCCTATAAAAGAAGTTTTGACTGGGCGAATGACGGCGGCCTGATCCGCGGCGTTTCCCTTCTGGTCACGGGCAGGCATTTTTTGGACCGGATGGAAATAACAGCCCGCCCTATTCTGCTGGAAGGCTGCCGGACAGACGGAATGGCGGAGTGCGGACGGGTGGAAAAAGGCCCGGCGGTATGGGGCGTGCGGGTGCGGCTGAACTGCCTGGCCGGAATGAAAAATGAGGAAAACGGACTCACTTTAGGCTGGGAACTGATCCGGGAAGGGGAAAAAGAGACCATTCTGCGAGGGAAAGCGCCCTGTGCAGAGCTTCTGGAAGGAAGAAAAGAAGAAACGGCGTTCCTGCATCTGCCGGAGCGGCTGCTCAAAGAGGTGGATTACTGGCATTTTGACCATCCCGCACTTTACCGCCTCCGGTTTGTGCTGAAAAAGAATGGTGTGACAGAGGACGAGGCGGAGCAGGTGTTCGGCTTCCGGGATTTCCATGTGAGAGGCAGCGCCTTGTTCCTGAACGGAGAGCAGGTACGGCTGTGCGGCACGGAGTGGATGCCGGGTTCCGATCCGGTATATGGCGCTGCGGAGCCTAAGGAGCAGCTGGAAAAAATGCTCCAACTCTTAAAGGAGAGCAACTGCATTTTCACAAGATTCCACTGGCAGCAGGACGATCTTATCCTGGACTGGTGCGACCGCCATGGGATGCTGGTGCAGGAGGAGGTGCCCTTTTGGGGGCCGGATCCGGAAATCCCGGGAGAGCTGCACAAGGAGATCGCCCTGCAGCAGTTTGAGGAGATGTATGCGGCTCACTGTAACCACCCTTCCGTAATCGCCTGGGGCGTGGGAAATGAGCTGTGCGCGCAGGAGCCGGGAACCATCCGCTATATCCGGGAAGCTGTCGCTTTTGCCCGTAGTCTGGATGCGGACCGTTCTGTCAATTATGTGAGCAATACCTGGTTTGAAAACAGCATGACCGATGGAACAGTGGAGGGCGATATCTTGATGATCAACGATTATATCGGCACCTGGCATGGGGAGAAGGACGAGCATGCGGAGCTTTCCGGACTGATCGCAAATAATCCGGGAAGAGCAGTCGTTTCTTCTGAATTTGGCCTGTGCGAGCCTGCCTTTTCCGGCGGTGACGCGAGACGGGAGCAGATCTTCCTGGAAAAGATGGAAGCCTATCGGGAGCATGGCGAGATTGCGGGAACCATTTATTTCTGCCTGAACGACTACCGGACCCAGATGGGAGAAGATGGGGTGGGAAAATACAGATGCCGGATACACGGCTCTGCCACCATGGACGGGCACCCCAAGCCCTCCTACTATGTTGTGCAGAGGGAATGCGCGCCCTTTACGCTGAAATGGGAGCCGGGACAGCTCATCATTACCTGCCGGGATGATCTGCCCTGTTATGAGCTGCGCGGCTATCTGGTGGAGCTGCGGGACGATGGGGGCCGGAGAATGGGACAGGCGGTGATCGAACGCCTGCGTCCCGGCGAAAGCATCCGGATTCCGGCACAGGACGCGGCGTCTGCCGCAGTATACCGGCCGACCGGGGACTGCGCGGGAGTGTATTCCTGCAAATAAAGGAAGAGGTATGAGTATCATGAAGATTGGACAGGCGAAGATTCTTTCCCCTGTCCGATCCGTGCAAAAAAGAGGGTCAGAGAATATGATAAAGGGTATCGCACATGCAGCGTTTAATGTTTCAGATATGGAGAAGGCGCTTCAGTTTTACAGAGAGACTTTCGGTTTTGAAAAGGCATTTGAGCTGAAGCATCCGGCGACCGGAGAGCCATGGATCGTCTATGTCCATGCGGGAGGAGGCCAGTTCATTGAGCTGTTTTACGGCGGGGTAAATCCGCAGAAATATCAGGACCAGAACATCGGCTATTCCCATCTGTGCCTGGAGGTGGAGGATATTCATGAGGCGGCGGAGCGCATTGAAAAAACGGGAGCGCCGCTAGATTCCGGAATCAGTCAGGGAAGCGACGGAAACTGGCAGTGCTGGACGCATGACCCGGACGGAAACCGGATTGAGCTGATGCAGATGAGCGAGGATTCTCTCCAGAGCTGCTTCCTGCGGGAACGGGAGAAATGAGGGAAGCTCTGCCGGAAGGTTCCCTTTTTAACGGGCTGCTGCCCGGCTCAGATGGCAGA
The DNA here is from genome assembly GCA_019118445.1 of Candidatus Eisenbergiella merdipullorum. Classification (GTDB taxonomy): domain Bacteria; phylum Bacillota; class Clostridia; order Lachnospirales; family Lachnospiraceae; genus Eisenbergiella; species Eisenbergiella merdipullorum. Next base: position 3,327 of record DWYY01000157.1, read on the forward strand.
TCCGGCTGAGCAGTAGCATCTGCCGCTACGGTGTATCACTTCTGCCGCGCTGGTTTATTATTTTCCGCTTGACAGGCCCTTCCCCACAGTCTATGATAAATACAACACATCTGATCATTCTGTTTTTATGGCAATTCTGCCCGGCAATTTTAACAGGCGATTCTGGCAGGTAATCCTGTCAGACAACTATATCTTGCATATCTGCCGCATTTCATTGAATTTCTCAAAAACAGAAAAAAGATGAAAACACATGGAAATGCGTTCCGGCATACCCGTTACACGCACTGCGGCTGGCACAGGCCGGATATGACCTGCCGGGAAAGGAAAAGGACATTTATTGGGAAGAGAGAACGATGTACTGCTCGATTATTTTGACGACAACGAAAGGTTCGCGGATCTCTGCAATGCGACGTTATTTAAAGGCATGCAGGTGATCGACCCGGCAAAACTGGAAGATGCTTCGGAACGTTATACCCAGAGAGGAAGAGACAGCAGGGGAAAAGCAACCTACAGCAGCCGTTACCGTGATGTGAAAAAACGGCTGAAGGACGGCGGGACGATCCGGATCATGGCGGTGGAGGCGCAGGATAAGGTGGATTACAGCATGCCGCTGCGGTGCATGAACTATGATGTGCAGGAGTATCTGAAGCAGCTAAAGAGGCTTCAGACGGAAAATGACCGGAAGAGTGCCTACACGACTGTGGCGGAGCGGTTCAGCCGTCTTTTGAAGAGCGACAGGCTGGCCCCGGTATATACTATCTGCCTGTATCATGGAATGGAAGAATGGGACGGACCGCTCAGCCTGAGTGACATGATGGATTTTGGAGAAGGACCGGAAGCGTTCCGGGACTGCTTCCGGGATTATGGCTTTCTGCTGGTCCGGGCGGACCGGCCGATGGATTACGGGAGATTCCGCACCTCATTAAGAGAGGTGCTGGAGATCCTGCCTTACCGGAAGGACAAAAGAGGGATGATGGAACTGGTGAACAGCAGAGAGGCATACCGCTCTCTGGACCGTGAAACGATGGAGGTGATAACGGTTATGACAAGAAACACAAGGCTGATGGAAGATGTAAAGGCTTTCTGGGAAGAGGAAAAGGACGGCGACATGTGCGAGGCCCTGAAGGGGATTCAGGAAGACGGGATTGCGATTGGAATGGAGAAAGGAACGGAAAAAGGAATACGCGCCATGATCCTGTCTCTGAGAGAATGCAGGATTCCGGATTCCGTGATCCTGCAGAAGCTGCAGGAAAGGTTTGATCTGACCAGGCAGAAAGCGGAAGAATATCTGAAAGCAGATGATGGTATGGTGAAAATTCCATAAGAAGGCAAGGAGGTTCCCCAGACCTCCCTTCCGTCACTGCTCCAGCGCCCGGTACTGGGCCGGCGTCATGCCCTGATGCTTTTTGAAGGCGCTGCAGAACACGCTCTCGCAGGAAAAGCCGGTGTTGAAGCAGATGTCCTTCACGGGAAGGCGGGTGTTTTTCAGGAGATATCTGGCGGTGGCGAGGCGGGTGTTGACCAGGTATTCATGCGGAGTGAAGCCGGTCTCCTTTTTAAAGGTACGGATGAAATGATACTGGCTAAAACCCGCCTGTTCGGCAAGCTGCGGGATGGAGATGTTCTGAGCAAAATGCTCGTTGATGTATGTGATGGTCCGCTCCGCCATGTCCGCGTAGCCGCGGGAGGAACTGCCCTCCGGAGAAAAGAGCAGAAACTCCGTCAGGATATCCGTCAGATATTTGGAAAGCAGGGGCTCGCGCACCACGCTGCCGTTATAGAACACCTTCAGGATATCGGTCATTTTGTTCAGGACCGGAAAGCTGTCGGTGAGAGAGAACACGTTCCCAAGCCGGGAAACGATATTTTTATAATAGGATCTGGCGGTGACGCCGTCAAAATGGCACCACAGACATTCCCACCCGGTCCGGGTGGAATAGGCATGTCTTTTATAACAGTCGATCAGGATGAACTGTCCGGCCGAAGCGTGAAAATTCCGGCCTTCACAGCTCAGCTCCAGCTCCCCCTTCTGGATATACATCAAAAGAAAGCTGTCAAAGGATTCCCTGGTGAGGGAATATCCAGGCAGATAGGAAAACAGGCCGCACTGCAGCGGATACAGAAACATTTCCTGCGCCATGCGGCTCGGGGAGTAGATGAAATAATCGGATACGGGAGCGACCAGATCCTCGCAGGATTTCATAAGGCATACCTCCAATTTTGCTTTCATCATAACCGCAGACCGAAAAAAGTACAATAGCAAAAAATATAAATCAGACAGCAAATCACAGGAATGATTTTTGAAGCGGGACAGGGTAGAATACGGACATAAGGAAAACGAATCGCTGCCCTGCAGCAGAATTTTAAGAACGGAGGAAGCCATGAACGGAGCAAAGGTATGGGTGGAGCAGATCACAATTCCCACCTACGAAATCGGAGAAGCGGAAAAGAATCCCATTTTCCTGGACAAGCGCGTGTATCAGGGAAGCAGCGGAAAAGTGTATCCCTATCCCACGGTGGAAAAGATCAGTGAAAAGAAGACTGATAAGGAGTATACGGCGGTCTGGCTGGAAAACGAGTACCTGAAGGTGATGGTGCTGCCGGAGCTGGGCGGCAGGATCCAGAGAGCCTATGACAAGACGAACGATTATGATTTTGTCTATTATAATCATGTGATCAAGCCGGCGCTGGTGGGACTGACCGGTCCCTGGATCTCCGGCGGCATTGAGTTCAACTGGCCGCAGCATCACAGACCGACCACCTTCCTTCCGGTGGATTATGTGACCCTGGAGAACGAGGACGGCAGCGTATCCGTACTGCTTCACGACGTGGATCAGATGTACGGCACCAAGGGAATTGCTAAGATCAGCCTGTATCCCGGCAAGGCGTACATAGAGATCATCGGCCAGCTATACAACCGTACCAGCATGCCGCAGACCTTTCTGTGGTGGGCGAACCCGGCGGTTCCGGTCAACGATAACACCCAGTCCATCTTCCCTCCTGATGTGCATGCGGTGATGGATCACGGCAAGAGGGATGTATCCCGATTCCCCATCGCCACCGGCGTTTATTATAAGAAGGACTACAGCGAGGGTGTGGATATTTCCCGCTATAAGAACATTCCCGTGCCCACCTCCTATATGGCGGAGAAGTCCAAATATGACTTCGTGGGCGGCTACGATTATGGAAAAGAGGCCGGAATCCTGCATGTGGCGGATCACCACATTTCTCCCGGCAAGAAGCAGTGGACCTGGGGCTGCGGAGATTTCGGAAAGGCATGGGACCGAAACCTGACGGATGCGGACGGCCCTTACGTGGAGCTGATGACGGGCGTGTTTACGGATAACCAGCCCGATTTCACCTGGCTGAAGCCCTTTGAGGAGAAGACCTTCACCCAGTATTTCATGCCCTATAAGGCGGTGGGACAGGTGAAAAACGCCACCTCCGAGGCGGCGGTGCATCTGTCCGCAGCGGACGGCGAGGCTCATGTGATCGTTTACGCTACCAGCCTGCGGGAGAACGCCCATGTGGTACTCTGCGTAAAGGAAAATGTGGTGCTTGATGAGACGGTGAAGCTGTCTCCTGTGGATATTTATGAAAAGAAGGTTCCGGTGCCGGGACTTGCTGCCGGAGAGGAGAGGCTGACGCCTGGCTGCGTGAAGGAACAGGATCTGCATGTGGCGGTTTACGCGGCGGACGGCTCCTGCCTGGTGGAATATACGCCGGATCCGGTGGAAATCCCTAAGCTTCCCGATCCCGCGAAGGCTGCGAAGGATCCGGAAGAGATACAGACCAACGAGGAACTGTATCTGACCGGACTTCATATCGAGCAGTACCGGCATGCCACCTATCTGCCTGATCCTTACTACCTGGAAGGACTGAAGCGGGATCCGGGCGATATCCGCATCAACAACGCTTACGGCGCACTGCTGATGAGAAGAGGGGCGTTCCAGAAGGCGGAAAAATATTTCCGTAAGGCGCTGGAGCGGCTGACCTGGAGAAATCCCAATCCCTACAACAGCGAGACCTACTATCTGCTGGGTCTGGATCTTCTGTATCTGGGACGGGATGAAGAAGCCTACGATGCATTTTATAAGGCTACATGGAGCAATGAACAGCAGGAGATGTCCTTCTATTATCTGGCGGCCATCGACGCGAAGGCGGCGGGAGCCGTGCTGCGCGAGCCGGCAGAAGGCGGGACGCATGCTCCGGCTCCCGGAACCGGAACCGCGCAGATGAGACTGGTGAGAGCTCTGTCCCACATCGAGCGCTCTCTGGTGAAAAACGCCCACAACATCAAGGCGAGAGGCCTGAAGGCGTATCTGCTGAGAAAGCTTGGAAGAACGCAGGAGGCTGCCGCCTGGATTCAGGAGAATCTGGCGCTGGATCCCTTCGACTTCCTTTCCGGGAACGAGCAGGTGCTGCTGGCGGAGGCCGCCGGAGAAACGGATTCTGAAGCGGAGGCAGAGCTGTATACTGCCGCAGGGCTTTCCGGCGATACTGTAAGGCACAGCGGCGCAGCAAAGCTTCGCATTGCATTGAACAGAAAAATGCGCGATTTTCCGGACAATTACCTGATGACCGCCAGAGATTACGCGGAGTTCGGCGGCTTTGAAGAAGCGGCCTGTCTGCTGAATGCCTGCACGAAGGAACAGCCCATGCTGTACTATTATGAGGCATATTACAGAAGCTGTCTGGGAGAGGATGTGAGCGGACTTCTCCGGAAGGCGGAAGAGACCGCGCCGGATTACTGCTTCCCCAACAAGCTGGAGGATATCGGAGTGCTTCGCTTTGCCATCGATCACGGATGCACGGCGAAGGCTCCCTACTATCTGGGCTGCCTGTTCTATGATAAGCTGCAGTGGGAGGAATCCGTGAAGCTCTGGGAGCTTTCGGAACGGACGGATCCGGATTTTGCCACCGTGCACAGAAATCTTTCTCTTGCCTATTACAATAAATGCCATGATCCGGAAAGCGCTAAAGAGGAGATGGAGAAGGCGTTTGCACTGAATACCTCCGATGTGCGCATTTTCCTGGAGCTGAATCAGCTTTACAAGAAGCTGGGCTGGACCTTTGAGCAGAGACTGGAAAATTATGAGGCGCACAGTGAGCTGATCGAGGGCCGTGACGACCTGTATATCGAATACATAACCCTGGTGAATCTCTGCGGAGACCATGAGAAGGCGTATGAATGCATTATGGGCCACTATTTCCATCCCTGGGAGGGCGGTGAAGGAAAGATCACCACGCAGTACACGCTGGCTCTTCTTGAGATGGCGAAGAAAGCTCTGAAGGAAGAGCGGTTTGAGAAGGCGGAGGAACTGCTCAGGAAAGCTCTCGTTTACCCGGAGAACCTGGGAGAAGGCAAGCTGGAAGGCACCAAGGACAACCATATATATTACCATCTGGGCCTTGCGCTGGAAGGTCAGGGAAGAGCGGAGGAAGCGAAGGAATGCTTTGAGCGTGCCACCATCGGCACGGATGAGCCTGCGGGAGCCATGTACTACAATGACCAGCCCGCGGACATGATCCTGTATCAGGGCCTTGCCTGGCTGAAGCTCGGAAAGGTGAGAGAGGCCAGATCCCGCTTCTACCGCCTGATCGATTACGGAGAGAGGCATCTGGAGGATCAGGTGAAGATCGAATACT
>DWYY01000158.1 GCA_019118445.1 Candidatus Eisenbergiella merdipullorum
GCCTCTGCTCTATTCCGGCAGTCCCGTTCCTCTGTCATGCTCCGGCAGCAGCGCTGGATCAGCAGATTTCCGCTCCTGCAGGCATTTCTTTTTCCGGAACCACGAGTGCCAGGTTGCCGTCCGCATCCTCCGCGCACAGCAGCATGCCCTCAGATACAACGCCTGCAAGTGTGGCGGGCTTTAGGTTCACGAGCACCATTACCTTCTTTCCCACCATCTCCTGCGCGGTATAGTGCGCTTTGATGCCGGAAACGATCTGTTTCACCTGGCTGCCGATCTTCACCTGGGAGCAGAGCAGCTTTTTGGACTTCTTCACCTCTTCGCAGGCGATGATCTCGCCCACCTGGAACTGCAGCTTTGCGAAATCATCGTAAGTGATCTCCGGCTTCGCTTCGATGTCGATCCCGGCTTCCGCATCACTTTGTGAAGCATCACTTTGTGAAGCATCACTTTGTGATGCGCTATTCTGTGCTTCTGCGGCAGCCTTTCTTTCCGCGAACATGGCCTCCGCCTTTTCCACGACCTCCTTCACGTCAAGCCGTGCGAACAGGATCTGCGGCTTTTCCGTCACCTTTGTCCCATTCACATAATGGCCGAACGTGCCGCACTCTTCAAAGGAAGGAAGGACGGCATTCAGTTGTCCGGCGATATTCGCGGCAGTGCCCGGCATATAGGGCTCCAGCAGGGAAGCGCCGATGGTGATGGATTCCACCAGGTTGTACAGGACGGTGGACAGACGGTCCTTCTTCGCCTCATCCTTTGCCAGCACCCAGGGCTCCGTCTCGTCAATATACTTGTTGCAGCGTTTGAAAAGGGCAAAAATTTCTGTGATGGCATCCGCGACGCGCAGATCCTCCATTTTGGCGGCCACCTTCGCATAGGTTCCGGTCACCACAGCCTTCAGGTCCTCATCCACAGCTTCCGCCGCGCCTTTGTCGCAGATAACGCCGCCGAAATACTTATTGCTCATGGAAATGGTGCGGTTCACCAGATTCCCAAGGGTGTTGGCGAGGTCGGAATTGATCCGGTCCGTCATGAGCTCCCAGCTTATCACGCCGTCGTTTTCAAAGGGCATCTCATGCAGCACAAAATAACGCACCGCGTCCACGCCGAAGAAATCCACCAGATCGTCCGCGTACATCACGTTTCCTTTGGATTTGCTCATCTTGCCGTCGCCCTGCAGCAGCCAGGGATGGCCGAAGATCTTTTTCGGCAGCGGCTCGCCCAGCGCCATCAGGAAGATGGGCCAGTAGATCGTATGGAAGCGGATGATATCCTTGCCGATCAGATGCAGGTCGGCAGGCCACAGCTTTTCGTACTGCTCACTGCTGTTTCCGTCCGCATCATAGCCGATTCCGGTGATATAATTGGTCAGGGCGTCCAGCCACACATAGACCACGTGCTTCTCGTCAAAATCCACCGGGATCCCCCACTTGAAGGAAGTTCTGGACACACACAGGTCCTGCAGGCCGGGCAGCAGGAAGTTGTTCATCATCTCGTTCTTGCGGGACACGGGCTGGATGAACTCCGGATGTTCATTGATATGCCTGATCAGCCTGTCCGCATACTTACTCATTCTGAAAAAATAGGCTTCTTCCTTCGCAGGCTTTACCTCCCGCCCGCAGTCCGGACATTTTCCGTCCACCAGCTGGGACTGGGTCCAGAAGGATTCGCATGGCGTACAGTAAAGTCCTTCATAATAGCCTTTGTATATATCTCCCTGATCGTAAAGCCGCCTGAAGATCTTCTGCACCTGCTTCACATGATCCGGGTCCGTGGTGCGGATGAACTTATCATAAGAGGTCCCCATCAGATCCCACAGGCGCTTCACCTCGCCCGCCACCTTGTCCACATATTCCTGGGGGGATACGCCAGCCTCTTCGGCCTTCAGCTCGATCTTCTGTCCGTGCTCGTCCGTTCCGGTCTGGAAAAACACGTCGTAGCCGTCTTTTCTCTTGAACCTGGCGATGCTGTCCGCCAGCACGGCTTCATAGGTGTTGCCGATATGGGGCTTGCCCGAGGTATAGGCAATGGCCGTGGTGATATAATATTTTCCTTTCATCTTTTCGCTCATGTTCTTTTCGCTCCTTTCTTCTTTCCCGCCCATAAAATAACGAAGCCCGCCTTCTCAATTTTAAGCTTTCGTTAAAATCAAGAAGACGGGCGTCATTCCCGTGGTACCACTTCTCTTCACCGCAGCCTCGCGGATACGGCCTCATCAGGTACTGTAAGCACAATACCCTGCCGCTGTAACAGGCGGCACCTGTCGCAGCCTTACCGCATAAAGCGGCTCGGTGCGCTGCTCCGTAAGCCATGTTCCACCGTTTTCCGTCAGGCCTTCTCAGCCGGTGCTGCCACCATCCGGCCCTCTCTGTAGGACTTCCCGCGATGTACTCTCTTCTTCAACGCTTTTTGTCTTTACAGATTAACACACTGGCGGGAGATTGTCAAACCAGGATTTGATAGCAACTATACGGTTATGAAACAGTTGACCGAAAAGGGATGCAATGGTATGCTCAGGATGCGATAAGCCGAAAATATAGATAAGAAGGGGTGGAAAATGCCAATTTACTTCAGCAGCACATTGTGCCGTGAACCATTTCAGTTTGATTCCCTTGGGATACACTGGGAGCAGGAGCCAATTCACAGGCCGAAAGGCTTTCCGCTTTATCATTATCTTCAGACGGATAGGGGCATCGGCTCCATCACCGTTGGGAATGACACTTATCTTCTGGAAGAGGATCAGGGAATCCTTCTTGCCCCGGGCGTACCGCATGAATACCACGGGGAAGGGAACAGATGGCTTACCTTCTTCGCCACCTTCAGCGGTCTGCTGCAGGAGGGCATTCCTCTGCTTTTTCAGAATGCGCCGGTCATTCTGGCGGAAAAGGAAAAAGGGCGGATGATCCGGCACATCATTCAGAGGGCAGCGGACAGTTTTGAGAGTACGCCGTTTGACCTGGATCAGAGATCCATATACAGCTATCAGCTGCTTCTGCTTCTGGCAGACTGCAGGAAACAATTGAAATCCGGGAGCGCTGCCGTGGAAAAGTACGTGCGTCCGGTCCTGAAGATCATACAGGACAGATACATGGAAACCCTGACGTTAGAAGAGCTCAGCGGCAGAGTTTATATTTCCTCCCAGTATCTGTCCCGGCTTTTTACCGAATACACCGGGTGTTCCGTTTACGAATACCTGACCAGCTACCGCATGATACGGGCAAAGGAGCTCCTGCTCCGCCGCCCGGATCTAAGCATCCAGGTCATTGCCAATGACGTGGGATATTCCGATGCCAGCCATTTCATCCTGATGTTCCGGAAAGCGACGGGAATGACGCCGGGAACATTCCGGAAGATGCATCTGTAGGGCAGGCAGCAGCCTGGAGCGGTCTGAAAGGCGATCCGGCTGAAGTCACAGTTCAGGCGTTCAGCGCCAGCAGTTCATCATAACGGTCATAGTTTCCATATTGTCTCCACAGGTCGTTCATCATTTCATAGCGGCTCAATGGCAGCCCTGTATAAGCACAGTTGGACGTGGAAAACACATATCCTCTTCCTGCAGCCATTCCCTCCCTGAGTGAACGCAATACATCCGCGCGGCATTCCTCCTCTGTTCCGGTCTGCAGCAGTCCGCAATTCACATTTCCGATCAGAGCGATGTCATTTCCTATGATCTTGCGCACCTCCGGAATTGAAACGCCTCCCTGTGGATCCAGGGAATGAAAGGCGTCCGGCTTGCAGTCTGCCATCTGCTTCAGGATCGGCATGATATTTCCGTCGGTATGCTTGATCGTATAATATCCCATTTTCCGATATTCCGCGATGGTTTCCTTCAGGAACGGGACCACCAGCTCATCAAATGCCTCCGGGCTGTAAAAGGGATTGGTATTAAAGCAGTAGTCCGCACAGAGGGCGAACCCATCCAGAAGATGGCCTCGCTCGTCGATGATCCTGGCCTGTTCCAGCGATCTTTCCATCCTCCGTTTTGTTTCATCATTTAATTTTTCCGGTTCTTCAAACATCTGAATGGAAAATTCCATCATGGTATCTCCATCCGGAATGGACCAGGTCGGATCACCGTGCTTCATGATGAAAAATTCATCTCCGCTCTTTTCCCGGATCAGTTCCAGAAGCCAGATCGTGCTTTCAATGTCAGCCGGATTCGGATGGATAAAGATCGCGCTGTGACCATATTTTCTTGCCGTGTCAATATACAACTGAGCCATTTCGTTCATATGCAGATTGCGTTCGTTCTGGCTCATCTGGTTCCACTGTTCATAAAACCGATGGGAAGGGTGAACCTTTCCAAAAGCCTCCATCGTCAGGAAGAATACCAGTTCAAAGGTAGGCACCTGACCGCCGATCGGTTCACATTTCAGGGTTTTGATAAATCTCTCTCTGTGTGTCATTTTCTCTCCTCCTGCTGCAATGTATTTATGGTTCATATCCCTGTTTTTGAAATAACAGCTTCCTCCACATTAAATGCCCCTATCCGAACGGAAATGAGCTTAGGATCTTCACAATACAAACGTATCTTTGTTCTCTCTCCCGGAAGCAGATACAGATAATTATCAGAAAAATACAGATAGCCGCTTTCCCTGGTCTCTCCTTCTCCCGCATGCGCATCTTCCAGCTTCAGCCCTGCCGCCGTCTGACCCCCCATATTGCGAAGCTCCAGGATCCATCCCTCAAAAGACGGGACGATCTGCGCTTTGACTTCAGTCTTTGGCAGACAGGTAAGCGGTGCCAGCGTAGTTTTAGTAAAGCAGTACCGGTTCGCCGCCATCGTTTCTCCGGATTCATCACATGCGTCCAGAAGCAGATAAAATATTTCGCTTGAGATCTCTTTGGAAGGACAGCGGAGCTTCCCTGCGCAGACGGCTTTTTCCGCCTCCTGCTTCTTCCAGCCGCAGCTCAGCTCCTCCTGTGCATAGAGGCATCCATCTTGTCCTACAAGCCTGACAAGGATCCGGGCCGGTCTGCGGCCCTCTTCTGTGGACTGCCAGAAAATATGTGTTTCAAAAACCTCCTTATCCTTCCATGTCTGCGAAGCGAATTCCGCCGTTACCACATCCTGCGCATAAGCTTTTTTGATTCCATAATAAGCGGGTTTGGGCTCTGCATAATAATCTACGCTACAGGTACATGTATTGTTCGGATAGGGTTCATTGAACTGCCAGGGGAATGTACCACTACAGGAAAGAGCTCTTCTCCGGTTGGCCTCCACCGCATATTTCAGTCCTTCATATTGAAGGAACTGGCTTGCCCGCACCACTGTTCCGATATCTGAAAGCACACCGCCAAAGCATTCCTGAAGCAGCGGGTAATTATTCCACCAGGATCCTCTGTGAAAATAGTATTCATTCTCTCTGGACGGAGGCCACAGATGCTCCTTTTTCATGTTTTTCAACAGGGCGTATTCGTTTGTCATTCCTTCCACGCCAAACTCGCTGGAAAGCAGAGAGGTGCCCGCATTATACAGTGTATACTGTGCCGTCATGCCCTGATGCTCCCAGGGGCCATGTACATCGTGCAGGCCAAGTGGATCCTCTCTGATATTTTCCAATGTATTATTGAACATCCTTCCTGTAGGAGAGGATTCCAGGAAATATCTGGAAGGGTCAAGATTTTTCACCTGTCCTGCCAAAATGCTGATCACCGGCACCTCCATGGAGATCATGCGGTTTCCCGGACCGGATAATTCATTGCCGCCGCCCCATATGGCAAGCGCAGGATGGTGCTTCTTTTCCGGTATGATCCATTCCGCCTCTCTGCGCATCAGTTCCAGGAATTCCGGGTCCTGGGAAGGTTCATTTTCAATCCCTGAGCTGGACTGGATAAATTCCTGCCAGATCAGAATACCGTTTTCATCACAGAAATCGTAAAATTCCTCCCTCTCGATCAGACCGCCTCCCCAGACACGCAGACAGTTGACATGCGCCTGTTTTGCCAAAAGGAGGAGACGGCGCAGCTTTTCCGGCCGTTTTCGTCCGTACATAACATCAATGGGCACCCAGTTATATCCCTTGAGATAAATTTTTCTTCCATTGATACAGGCTGTATATGGTCTGGCCGTTGTATCTTCCGTCTCATTCGGCACAAATTTCAGATCCCGGATACCGAAAGAAATGTATCTCTCATCTGTATCCTCCTCTTTCCCCTCTGTCACACCGGCAGTCAGATGAAGGAAATATATCGGCTGTTCTCCATATCCGTTCGGCCACCACAGCTCAGGGTCTTTCACCGTTAAACGGAAAGCCGCTTTATCGCCGAAAACGGGGACTTCCTGCCAGGAGACAGCCACCCCATTCCGCAGGATCTCCGCTCTGACCCGCTGCGTTCCCTCCGCCACGACCGTTCCTTCTACAGAAGCCGTTGTAAGGCTTCCATTCAGGCTGACTTCAAAATCCGGGCTGGACAAACGAACCTTACCCGTAATTTCCAGCCACACGTCCTTCCAGATCCCCATGTGGATCATCCGCGGGCAAAAATCCCACCAATAGGTCATCCGGCTTTTATGCGTCTTCACATAACGCGTTTTGCTCACCTGACACTGTTCATCCGGCGCTTTATTCAATACGACTGCCAGCAGGTTCCTCTTTCCGGTTTCCAGCAGACCTGTCACGTCAAAAACGGCAGGCGTATACATGCTGTGATGCTCTCCGATTAGCCGATCGTTCAGAAAAATAAGCGCATCATAATCCACCCCATCCAGATGGAGATACACGCGCTTTCCCTCCAAGTTTTCAGAAATTGGAAATTCCTTCCGATAGATCCAGGTACGTTCCGGGATCCATTCCGCCAAAAGGCTGTTTTTCTCAAAATAAGGATCGGGGATCTCTCCGCAGCGGTACATATCATCCGTAACGCTTCCCGGTACAGATGCCGGTTTCCACCAGCGGATATCCCTGGTTTCCCTTTTTTCCCCATCTCTCCAGATCCAGTCTTCTCCCACATAATGCTTGCAGGCCCAATCATTTCCATTTAAACTGATTTTTTTCAATTTTTGATCCCTCTTTTTTGTCTCTCTAACCTTTCGGCTCCCTCATCCATTTCCCGCTGGAAATCCTCCATACATAGCAGAACGACCGAACGACCCAGTCCACTCCCATCGCCGCCCAGATCCCCATCAAGCCCATATGAAATCCCAGCACAAACAGGTAACTGAAGCCGATACGGAAAATCCACATGCATCCCAGCGAGATCACCATGGTATAGGTTGCGTCCATTGCGGCTCTGAGCGCATTAGGCAGAGCAAAGCCGGACGGATAAAAAAGCATGGCGCAGACAGAATGAAAAATGATCACCTGTGCTGCCAGCACGCGCGTTGCCTCCGTTACCTGATACATCCCCGCGATCTGCCCCGACAGCAGGATGATCCCCACGTTCAGAATAGCCATAAACAGATAGGCATACCCCATCAGCTTCTTTACATAGTATTTTGCCTGGCTGACTGCAGATGCCCCCAGCGCCTGTCCGACAACTGTGATCATGGCGATGCCGATTGCCGAGGAAGGAATCACCGCAACTCCGGCTACCGTTCCGACAATGGCGTTTGCCGCGATCGCTGTGGTTCCAAGTCCGGCCACCAGACTCTGTACCAGGATTTTCCCCACCTGAAAAATGCAGTTATCCATCCCGGTGGGGATTCCTACTTTGAAGATGTCTCTTAATATGTTCCAGTCCAGGCGCAGGCGGATCCTTCTGCTGTAATGCAGCGGATGCCTGTCGCTGCGGAGAATGCAGAACATGACGCAGGCTCCAAGGATCCGGGAGACCAGGGTGGAAAATGCTGCGCCAAAGACACCCAGACCGAAACCGAATATCAAAATGGCGTTTCCGATGATATTGACAATATTCATCATCAGGGAGATCCACATGGTGATTTTGGAATTTCCCATAGCCCTGCTCAGGCCTGCACTCGCATTATAAATACCGAGGAATGGAAAGGACAACGCGGTAAGATAAAAATAGGTTACCGCGTTCTCCATCACATCCGCTTCCACCTTTCCAAAAATCAGGGAAAGGATCTGGCGGTTCAAGGCAATTGAAAACATCGCGATCACCAGCGCTATCCCGGTTACGCACAACAGAAGCTGATCCGCTGTCCTTCCAGCCTCCTCCTGTCTTTTCTCTCCCAGACGGCGCGCTGCCATTACCGCCCCGCCCGTCGCAAGAGAATTGAAGGTGTTGATAAGCAGGATATTAATGGAATCTACCAACGAGATCCCGGATACTGCGGCTTCCCCGGCGCTGGAAACCATAACAGAATCAGCCATTCCCACAGTCAGCCCCAACACCTGTTCCAGTACCAGAGGGATGATCAGGGCACGCAGCTGCCGGCCTGTAAAGGAAAAGACTGTCTTGTCCTCTTCCATAATGTCTGTTTCTCCCCTATACCCGGATAAAGCTCCGGACAATTTCTTTTTATTGTAAGATCACTTCCCGACTGACCGTCTTTCTTCCCATCAGCCCTTCACTGTAAGCATCCGGCTGACATCCTCCCGCGGATACCCGGAATGCTCCGCCTTCATATTTTCTCTCTCCATCCGCGCAGATCACCTGAAACTGTTCCGGTTCGATCTGAAAGGCCAGCTTCTTTTCTTCACCAGGCGCGAGGTGTACACGCGCGAAGCTGCACAGCTTATGATGAGGCACCCGTTCACTGGCTTCCAGGTCCTTCAGATAAATCTGGACCACCTCATCTCCTTCCATTTTCCCGATATTCTTTACGACCACGCTGCCGCAAAGCTCTTCTCCCGCCAGGATCTTTTCCTTTTCCAGGCAGAGATCCCGATATTCAAATTCCGTATAGGACAGGCCGAAGCCAAATGGAAAGAGCGGGTCCTCCTTCAGGAATTTATAGGTTCTTCCCTCCATGGAATAATCTGTGAACTCCGGAAGGCTGTTGTCATTATGATAGAAGGTCACTGGAAGCCTGCCGGAAGGGCTGTAGTTCCCTGCGAGGAGATCCGCCACCGCCTTTCCTCCCTGTCCGCCCGGATACCAGGCCTGAATGATGGCATCTGCATGTTCATTTCCGTAATCAAAATCAATGGCGCTTCCGGAAAGATTGACAAGAACGACCGGCGTATTTCTCTCACATGCCGTCTTTACCATCTCCCTCTGGCACTGGGGCAGATACAGATCCTTCTTATCGCCGCCAAGCTCCTTGTCGGCCATTTCCTCACCTTCGATCGTCTCATCCATACCAGTTACCAGGATCACAACATCGGCCTCATCCGTCATTCCCTTTACTTCTGCCAGACGATCTCCCGCATATCCGGGATCCTCCAGCTTGTATTCATAAAGATGAGAGCCTTCGCTGTAGTTTACCCTTGCCTCAGGAAATTCTGCGCGGATCCCTTCCAGAACTGTAATGTACTGATTGGCGGTCCCATGGTAGTTTCCTTCCAGTGCCACAATGGAATTGGCATTAGGGCCGATCACCGCGATTTTTTTGATCTTCTTTTTATCCAGCGGCAGGATTCCATTATTCTTCAAAAGTACCAGGGATTCCCTGGCCATCCTCAGGTTGAGCTCCTGATGCTCAGGACAGTCTACGGCATCCATCCCGATGCTGTCAAACGGCGTCTTTTTGTCGAACATGCCCAGCTTCATCCTGGTGGTCAGAAGCCGTGTGGCTGATGTCCGGATCATTTCCTCCGTGATCAGTCCTTCCTCATACGCTTTCATCAGATAAGCATACATATTTCCGCAGTTCAGGTCACAGCCGTTCTTCAATGCAAGAGCGACGGATTCCACCGGCGTTTCCGTGATGCCATGATGCAGATGGAAATCAGAAATGGCCCAGCAGTCGGAAGTCACATAGCCTTTAAATCCCCATTTCCCGCGCAGCAGATCTACCAGCAGGGCTTTGCTTCCACAGCAGGGTTCTCCGTTGGTCCTGTTATAAGCTCCCATAAACCCTTCCACGCCGCAGGCTGCCAGCGCATGGAAAGCCGGAAGATAGGTCTCTTCCATATCCTGCAAAGTTACCTGCGCATCAAACTCATGCCGGAGCTTCTCCGGTCCGCTGTGAACTGCAAAATGTTTGGCACAGGCTGCCGTTTTCAGATATCTGGGATCATCTCCCTGCAGTCCCTCCACGAATGCCACTCCCATCCGTGAGGTCAGAAAGGGATCCTCCCCATAGGTTTCCTGTCCTCTTCCCCATCTTGGGTCGCGAAAAATGTTTACATTCGGCGACCAGAATGTGATCCCCTTATAAATGCCATAGTCCTCATACTTCTGATACATGTTATATTTTGCCCGGCCTTCTGTGGAAATAGCGTCCGCCACCTCCTTCAAAAGCTCTGGATCAAACGATGCGGCCATTCCGATCGCCTGCGGAAATACCGTTGCCATTCCACATCTCGCCACCCCATGCAGCGCCTCATTCCACCAATTGTAAAATGGGATCCCCACATGTTCCACCTTGGCGGCTCCAAAAAGCATCTGCGAAGCACATTCCTCCAGTGTCATATGCTCCACCATATCTCTGGCACGCTCTTCAAACGACAAACTTTCATCCTGATATTTTTCCATATTTTCCTCATTTCTGTACGGCTTTTCCACCGATATACACCTGTTTCAGCTCCATATCCGGCGTAACCACCAGCATATCCGCCAGAAGCCCCTTTCGGATATCTCCGATTTCCGTTTCCAGTCCCATCGCTCTTGCCGGGTTCAGGCATGCCGCCGCGATCGCCTTTTCAGGTGAAATCCCAAAAGAGATCACATTCCGGCACTCTTCAAAAACATTACTGACGGAGCAGGCCAGGGTCCCATCTGCCAGTGCAGCTCTTTTTCCCTTAACGTGGACCTCCAGTCCCCCCAGACTGTACACACCGTCTCCCATCCCGGCCGCACTCAGGGAATCCGAGACGATACAAAGCTTTTCCGCATTAGAAGCGAATGTCATGCGCACCACGGAAGGATGTACATGAATGCCGTCGCAGATCAGCTCAGCCCATACCCTTCTGTCATTCACCATTCCCACCACGCCCGGCTCTCTGTGCCTAAGCTCATTCATCGCGTTAAAAAGATGGGTGACATGGTCAGCCCCGGCATCCACCGCCAGGTTCGCGGTCTCATAATCCGCGCTTGTATGCGCGATAGAAATCTTTTTTCTGCCCGCATAGGTACGGATAAAATCCATCGCACCGTCCAGCGTTGGATCCAGATCCACCAGACGGATATTCCCTCCCGAACAGGCATCCAGTTCTTCAAAGAAGGCACAGTCCGGTTTTTTCAGATATGCGGGATCGTGACAGCCCTTTTTATCAGGCCCCAGAAAGGGGCCTTCCATATTGATCCCCCAGATCCTTGCCCCTTCGCCCTCCGCTTCCATGGCTCCCCGGATGCGCTCCATCATCTCCCGGCTATAGTTTTCTTCCATCGTCATGGTCGTTGCGAGCAGTGATGTCACTCCGCATTTTGCATATGAGCTTAGGATCCGTACCAGCTCCCCGGACGGAGAATCCGAAAAATCCGCTCCCGCCCTTCCATGGGTGTGTACGTCAAAGAAGCCGGGAAGCAGCCATTTTCCGGTGAGGTCACATACGGCTTCTCCGGATCTGGCGGAAAGCTCTCTTCCCATTTCCGAAATCCGGTCTCCTGTTACGCGCACATCCATCCTTCTGAATCTTCCTGTACAAAAGACAGTTCCACCCTGAAACAGCATCGTTCCACCTCTCACTCCGCTTTCTCTTCAGACTCCGGATTCAGTCTGGAAAGAGGCCTTTCCAGCATATCGCATTCCACAAAGCCCTCTGCAGTCAGCTTTGCCGTCTTGATCTGATAAGGCTTCAGTTCCGTTTTCCATTCTTTTCCCCGGCAGCTTGCCTGAAAACGGCCTCCAAGCCCTTCTGTCTCAAAGACCCTGACCACCAGATCCTCTGCACAGGCAAAGCTCTGCTTCACACAGGAAACCGCCGCATTTTCTTTTTTCATATCCATGACAGCGCCGGTGCGCAGCCAGCGTTCTCCGGGATGATTGCTGTCTCCCAGGTATTCCACAGGCATGTGAAGACGATCCGCTTCCTCGAACAGACGGAAGTTTGACAACTTCCCTTCATGGGCGATCAGGCGGAGCTGATAATCCCAGACGCCCTGATCCATAAACGCCGTTTCCAGATCCTCCGGAAGCGGCCCCTTCCCTCCGCGTGCGTGAACGCTGCTTCTTGATAAAAGAAGACGGTATTCATTTTCCTTCTGCTGGCAGGCATAAACGCCGTCATTGAGTATGGAAATCCCGCTTCCGTCTTCCGCGGAAACGTCCGCGAAGCGGTGCTGGTAATGCTCCATATTCCGATCCGTACAGGAAATCTTATGCTCCGTCAGAAAAGCTGTTTCTGTCCTCACATCCGGATTTTTGGCATTCACCGGAACACACAGGCTGATCTGCCTGTGCTTTTCCATATTGTGAAGCCGCACATCCATCTTCAGCATATCGCCGCCCTTTTCCAGAATATAGTCGATGCGCATCTCCGAACGTTCCCATGCCAGCAGCACTCTCACGACAGCCCGCATGGGATTGGACTCCAGTACATGGATTTTGGTGGTTTCAAAACATCCAAGCAATTTTTCTTCCCACACGTCTTCTCCCCATGCGCCTCTGTCATCATAAAAAACTTTGATCGCGCAGGGGGCTGAGAGAAGCTGCTTTCCATTCTTTACCAGGCTTTCCGGGCAGCCCGTTTTTCCGTTCAACCTGATCTGAAGGATGCCGTTGTCCAGCATGGTTTCCGATGCCTGGACACAGGGCGGCTGGGCGGAGGAATTGGGGCCCTCTCCAATAACGCGGTAGATCGCATAGCCATATGCCGGAACCTGCGCTTCAAACAGGATCCCCTTTCTGCTGTCCGGAGAAAAATTATGATACTGCGTTTCACAGCAGTAAATCTCTTCCCCTTTTGGATCCCGCATTCTGAGCGGCTTTTTTTGAGCTCTCGGCACATATACGTCGGCGGCGAATACGCCGGAGAAATCGCTTCCGCAGGGATTGACCAGCACCAGCGGGAAGCCATCCCCCCTGGTATCCAGCCCGTTGGCAATTGCCTGAATGCCGTCATAGATCACATGCTCCGCCATGGAAATGGCCGTATCAAACTCTCTGCACGCCTGCGTCCTTGCGGGTTCAATGCTGGTTCCCGCCAGCACATCGTGAAACTGATTGAACAGCGTTTCCTTCCAGGCATACTCCAGCTTTTCCTCAGGAGTTTTCCAGCTCCTTACGCCCAGCTCTGAAGCCATGGCAGAAATCGCTTCTGCCGTAACAAGTCTCCATTCCGCTCTTCTGTTTTTCTGTTTGATCTCCCTGTCAGAGCTATAGCAGCCAAAATAGATCCGTCCCAGCTCTCCCGTCACCTCAGGAAGCTTTGAGGCATCCACCTTTTGAAAAAAAGCCTTCATAGTGGAGAAATCCAGCGTCCCCGCAGGATATTCCTCACGCAGCTCATATATGGTCCGGATATTGTCGATGGTAGGGCCGCCGCCGTGATTTCCCACCCCGTAAAATACCGCCATGCGGTCATATCCGATCTCCTCCAGCCCCTCCCTGCTCTCTTTGATGTTAAATTCCAGCGCAGGCCGGGTCCAGGCCATGTATTCCCCTCCGGTACGCTCTGCCGTCACCTGGCTTCCATCCGGAGACTTCCAGATGAACATACAGGGCAGTGGTACATTTTTTCTATCCGGACGGCTTACGATATTGCAGAACACTCCGCAGCCGTTCATAATGGCAGGCAGATTTGCACCGTGTCCGAAACTGTCCGGGTTAAAGCCAACCGTCACCTCTTTTCCAAATTCCTCCATCACAAAATGCTTTCCATACAGGAAATGGCGGATCAAAGCCTCTCCGGAGGGAAGGTCGCAGTCGGGTTCTACCCACATGCCGCCTTCGATCTCCCAACGGCCTTCCTTCACCCGCTCTTTGATTCTTTCAAACAGCCAGGGACAGTTTTCCTTCAGCCAGGCCAGGAAACCGATGCTCGTCTGACTGAATTTGAAATCCGCAAATTCCTCCATCCGGTCCAGCGCGGAGGCAAAAGAGGACTTTACCTCCTGCATGCCTTCCGCACGGTTCCACAGCCATACCGGATCAATGTGCGTGTAACCGATCATGTCATATTTTTTCTCGTCCATTTTCCGTCTATCTCCATTTCTGCTCTCACTGTTCCAGTAAATTCACTTTTCTGCAGGTTCCATCTTCAGATACGGAAAGCGTCAGGATTTCATATGCTCCAATCTCATACCTCAGTTCCTTCCCGTTTAAAAGGATCGTTCCCGCCGTCCGCTTTCCTTCCGTCTCAAACAGGCGCAGGATCCATTCTCTTCCATCCTCCGCCGCCTTCACGCAGCCGAGCTCCACGTTGTCCTCCGGGATATGGATTCCCTGCCATCTGACAAGCCTCCTTTTCCCTGCGTGGCGGCAGTCCGTTGTGAAAAGAAGCGGTTTTGCGGCGGCCTCCGCAAGCCGGAAGCGTTCATGGGCAGACAGAGCGGCTCCGTGCGGGCGCAGCAGGAATATGAACTCCTGTTTTCCCATGTCCGTATATTCATAGCCTTCCAGGGGATTGTACCAGTTTTTTCCGTTTCCCTGCGCATAAATGGCACTGCGCGCGATCGGAATACAGAGCCGGCTTCCTTCCATGGAAAAAGCATACTTCCCATCATTTGCCACAAGAAAGCCCTCCCCGCACGATCGTTTCTGCGCATTTCGGCTTCCCATCTCCGTGATATCCACAAACCGGTGCATGCTGTATTCCTGTCCGTCCATCGTTTCGGTCCGCACCGTTTCATAGGCGCCCTCCCGGAATGCCACCGCCTTCTGCACCGTCAGCGGAAACTCTGCCTTCAGCATCTGCCATTCCCGGTCCCAGAACAGATGGTTCACCACCTCGACCTGCTTCGCGTCATGGTACAGGATGTATTCCTGCTTCAGTACGCTTCCTCCAAGCCGGAAAACGGCGCGCACCACCTTTCGCATGCTTCCTTCTTCCACCAGCCGCAGGGAAACAGGCCTGAGCTCTTCTCCTGTGGGGCCGAACTCCCGCCCCTGATCTCCTCCCCAGGTATCTCTCTCGTCCTTCCACACAGGAAAGGTAACAGGGCCGTTCAACGCTTCATAACCGCTCTGTTTGTCATACAGGCTGCACAGATATCCCTTCTCATTAAAAGCCACACGCAAATATCCGTTTTCCAGGACTGCAGCCTCCGGCTCGAATCCGCTCTCCGCTTCTTCCGAGGTTCTCCTGCCGTCACTGCACAGCTCTGATTCTCCGATGAGCGTCCGGTATACGGCAAAGCCGAGAGCCGGAACGTGAGCGTCAAAAACAATGCCCCTTCTTCCGCCGATGTTATAATTGCGCGCTTTTGCCGTTGTATGCACTCTCTGATAAGGAATCTCTCTTCCGTCCGGATCGCGCAGGATCAGCCCGTCCTTGCAGAACCAGTTCAGCTCCGTTGCCACCGGGCCATCGTGATCCTGTCCTGTGGGGTTAAACAACAGCAGCGGAAATCCTTCTCCCTCTGTATCCATCTGCGCCATCATATGCTGCATGGAGAGAACCCACAGCTTTTTCGCCTCCGCGCCTGCTCCGGAAAGCTGAGAGACGGCTTCATCCCTGGCAGGCTTGATCGCCGTGCCGCCCAGTGTATCATGGAACTGGCAAAACAGAAGTGTTTTCCAGAGCGAACGCATGATGTCTTTTTCCTTCTGCTCAGCTTCGGTCCCGAGAAACAGGTGTTCCATGGCAAGCATGCTGTCCGCCGTAAGGAGCCTTCCCTCTATCCTGCGGTTCGTCCTTTTCAGCCTTCCGTCCATGCTATAGCAGCCGGTATTGATCCGGTCAAAGTAATCCCGGCGGACCGGCAGCCTCTTTTTTTCTTCCTCTGACAGGCTGTCGAAAAACTCCCGGTAAGTTCCAAAGGGCAGGCTCAGCTCCGGCTTTTCCTCCCGCAATCTTTGAACGGCCAGAATATTCTCCTTTGTCGGGCCTCCGCCGTGGTTCCCCACCCCATAGCAGCAGACCATGGAAGGAAGCAAGGCCCTGTCCATAGCGGCCTGTGCCATTTCCGCCGCTTCCTTAGTCGGCTCATAAAACCAGGTAGTGTACTCGCTCGGCAGGCTGATGGCATTCACCCTGCTCCCATCCGCGCTCTCCCAGACGAACACGGGCGTATCCAGTCTTGGACGCATAAAAACATATTCCTGCATGCCGCTCTTTTGCAGGATCTGAGGCAGCATGGAGTTGTGCCCAAAGCTGTCCACGTTGGACGCCGTCCGACAGGAAACGCCGAATTTTTTCTGAAAATACCGCTGGCCGTATAACCCCTGACGCACAAAGGCTTCTCCGCAGGGCAGAATACAGTCCGGCTCGATGAACCAGCCTCCAGTCAGCTCCCATCTGCCCTCCTTTACCCGTTCGCGGATTTCCGCAAACATATCCGGCGCAACCGTCTCGATCCATTCAAAAAAGGCGGCGGACGTGGATGTGAATTTCACCTCCGGAAACTCCCTCATCCGGTCCAGGGCGGAAGCAAAGGTGGCCTTCACTTCCTGCATGCCCTCATCCCAATCCCAGAACCAGACAGGATCAATATGTGAATTTCCGATCATGTAAAGAGTTTTCTTTTTCATATTTCCCCCATTTTCCTGTACTTCTTTCCGTCGTTATTTTCATAGAAACAGCAATCACATTTTATCATTTATTGTTCATTTTTTCAATTTAAAATTGAATTTTTATGACTTTTTTTGAACAATATATGACTTATCGATCAGTCTCCATCCTGCTTCTTTCAAAATCACGCTCAGCTCCTTTCACTGTCACAAGCATCTCCGCCTGGGTGCCCAGACAGCCGTCCTCAGTCCACATCCGGCAGCCAATACGCGCCCGCCTCAGCTCTCTTTCCGGCGCTTTCACGGTAAAGGTGCAGGACCGCTCCCCTTTCCCGAGCAATCGTTGTGGTTCCTCGCAGCCAAAGCCCTCCGGCAGAAGAAGAGAAAGCCGCACTTGCTGATCCCGCTCTGACAAAAGCCTTACTTCTGTTTGGAAGGTTTCCCCACAGGCTGCTTCCTTCTGATATGGGAAAAAGGCCAGATGAAAGTCATTACCCGGATTTCGTTCCCCATTCTCCGGAAGAAGCTGTCTGTGCAGCTGCTCCAACTGTTTTCCATCCTCCTTCAGCGCCTCATAAAAAGCCTGATCGGGCCGTATCCAGGGCCAGTGCCCGGAAAGGATCCAGTCCGGTCTGAACATCTCATAAAGCCGGGCGCTCCGACTGAAATCAGCATAATCAAAGATGTTCTTATATACATAGTTGGGCATCCGTCCATCCCCTCCGGAATACTGATCCCCGGTGCAGAGAAACCTCTGCCCGTCCGCTTCAAAAAGAAAACCTGCCGCGAAACGGGTGTGTCCGGAAAGCGCAAAGGGCGTGATCTCATACTCCTCCCACCGGAAGGGCTGTCCACATTTCACCCGTCTGTCCACAGATATGGGATCATACCACAGGCAGGGGATGTCATAATAATCCGGATGCTCCAGAATATCCGCATACTCCTCCGGACAGATCACCTTCGCCCCGTATACCCGCTTCAGCAGATTGAGCCCCGCGACATGGTCATCATGATAATGCGTGGGAATACAGGCATCAATAGAAGCTACTCCGAACTCTCTCATCAGCGAAGGTATGGTATACAGCCAGGGGCGGCGGGCACTCCTGTCCGTTCCGGAAGCCGGACCTGCCATAAAATCATACCCAAAGTCGATCATAAGCGCCTTTCTGCTCTCCGAAAGGAGCACATAGGAATTCGCCATGCTGGTCCTGTTGAACAGAACATGCTCCGTGATCTTCTCATAGGGACGTTCCCTAAGCTGAAACAGGCGCGGATTCTGTCCGCGCAGATTCCGGAGCCTGGCAAGACCGTCTACCGTCGGTTCCACTGCCTTTTTCGTTTCCATCAGCTCTCCATGGGAAGGAAGCAGCCAGCGGATATCCCTGTCAGAAAGATCCAGCAGAGACAGGATCGTATATGGGATTCCCTCTCCCCCGTTATAGCTCCACTGAGTGGCCGCCAGCGACCATACCTTTCCCGGCGCATAGATCAGATCCCCTGTAAACGCTGCCTTTCCCTCCCCGGTTTCCACCACGACGGAAACCGATCCTGTGGTATGGCCTGGCGTCGGAAGAATGAAGAAGTCCATGCCTCCAAAAGAACGGGTTTCATAATCCTGAAGCGGCTGAGCGGGTACCGATTCCAGGATGGAAAAACGGTCCTGCCGGTTATTATAATTATTGTAGATCTCTCTGGCCTGCCACATATGGGAAGCCTCCGCCACAAGACCGTATTCCGTTTCCGGAACAAAAACCGGGATCTGTTCCCGCACGGCCCGCTTCAGTCCTTCCGCCTGATCTCTGTGATGGTGAGTCAGAAGAACCGCTTCTACCTTCGTGACCCCTATTTCCTTCAGCAGATCCAACACCCGGCCTGTTCCAAAATCGATCAGAACAGCCCTGTCACCTTTTTTCACCACATATACATTGCAGGAATCGCTGACGCAATAGATTCCCTGCAGCACCTCTGTGAGTGCTTCTGCCATTTTGATTCCTCCTTTTAAGAAAAGGAAACGGCTCCGCAGCAGTTTCCCCTGTTTGTCAGCATATCTTTCGTATTTACCACTCTTTCCGGCAGATCCTTCTCTGCCCTGTTTTCAAAAGCCGCTTCTCCTTTTTGGCCGAAAGCGCAATGGTCCGGTTTGAGCAGGCCGCCATTTCATTCAGAAGCGCTTCTCCTTCCTCCGGCGCGATCCGCGCCAGCGCCCGGCCAAGGAGCATGCGCAGGATCAACAGACGCTCCGTCAGAATATCACAGTCCAGCGGATGCGCCCAGGCGTCCTTCAGCTCCGGCAGCTCATACAACCGGCGCAGAAAAGGGAGAAAGCCGGAGAAGCCGGTTCGTTCCGCCGCATAGGAAAAGGCTTCCACATAATGAAAGATTCCTTTCCGGATATCCCGATAATCCCTCTCTTCTTTTAAAAGGCGGTCAAACACCTCTTCGAAAATAGAAAGTATTTCCTTTTTCCGGGACCAGGCGAGGGCATTCATGCGATAGGTAAACTCGGTCATCACGCCGTGATCCGGCAGCAGCTGGGCACAGGTTGTGGGCCCCTGCCGTATGGGCAGTCCTTTTTGAGCAGCCAGCTCCCGCTTCATTTCCTCAAGCAGGATATCCGTTCCCAGATCACTCCCATGCCAGAGCAGATAAACAGCCAGACAGGCCTGCTGTTCTGTAATTTTTCTCATTTCCTCCCCGTTTGGAGCATTTGCCTTCTTTTTCTCCAGTTCGGCGAACCGCCGTTCCAGAACGGGCAGCGCTTCCTCAGCATCCGCGCATATCAGTGCCAGGCTCCCGCTCTCCCTGCGCTCGCATTCCTCAAACGGCATGTCGATCCAGTGGGTTCTGAGCGTCAGGACCTCTTCTGCCGCCTTCTGCAGCTGCGGCTTCTGTGCGGAAAGCCAAAGGGGATCGCCGGTGGATTCCCGGATTCTTTTTTGGTAAACGGAGGGCTCCAGCTTTCCGATGCTGCAGCCCGCACGGAGCGCTTCCGCCGCCAGCAGGCCAAGCACAGCTCCCTGATGCATCAGATCCGCCTGCATCCGAATCCCCGGAAAAGCTCCTCTCGTACATGAAATGGCCTTTCCCGCAACGACCAGGCCTTCGATTTCCTTCCCCTCCACGTCCACAGGCAGACATGCGCCAAGCGGAATCTGTACGCAGTTCTGGGGCGGAAGTATTCCGGCATATATCATATCCGCCGAAAGCTTTCCTTTCGGGTCGTAGTTGGAAAAACAGGTATATATCCCGTCTTCCCAGTTCCTGAAAGTAACAACATCCCTTAACGTCACCGTCTTTCTTCCGCGAATGTGGCGCGATTCCCGCAGCGCCACATAGGTCCCGTGGTCATAGATATTGTCTCCCCGCCTTCTTCCTATACGGATAAAATCTGTAAAACTCTGCAGGTCGTCCAGCACAACGGCGGAGGAAAAATTGTTCTTATAGGTGCCGGGCGTCCGATACTGCGCCAGAGAGGCCCAATAGGTCACATAGTCGCGTTCCGACCCATACTCGTAATCCGCGCCTGCAAGAACAGCAAGGTCTCCGTCACCCGTAGCGTCGATCACACAGTCCGCTTCTGCTTCCAGACAGCCTTCCGGCAGCCTTGCGAGAACGCCGCACACTTTTTGCTTTTCGTCCTTCTTCACATCATAAACCGTTGCCAGGGTACGAATATCCACACCGGCTTCCCGGTTCATCTCCTCCAGAACACATGCCTTTATGCCGGGGTGAAAGGTATCGAAACCGCTCCATATGCCAGCCGGATGCGGAATGCCATAACGATCCTCCAGCGCGCCCGTTCTCTCATCCACTTCCCGCACATCCTTAAACCGGTTTCCGAACCAGTAGGCGCTGACGCCTCCCGCCGTTCCGGTTCCTCCCAGCACCTCATTCTGTTCCAGCAGGAGCACCCTGCAGCCATTTCTCGCCGCATACAGAGCAGCCATAGCTCCTGCAGTCCCGCCTCCCACAACGATCAGATCATATTTCCCTGCCGCAGATACGGGAGCGCACCATTCCTTTCTTCCTGTTTCCTGCACTCTCTGCAGGTCACGCATTCCATCCTCCAGACAGGACCGCACCGGCACCAGACGGTCAAACCCATCCTGTGCGAACCTTCCCGCCAGCAGAGAACTGTCCTCCTGCTTTCTGACGGCAAACGCATCCAGCACACTTTTTACCGCATGCGGATAGAAGGCATCCCCTGCTGCGCCTTCCGTATCCGGTACCTGTGCATATAAAATCTCTCCTGTGCTTTCCGCTTCCTCATTCCGATACAAATGCATGGCAAAGCAGTTTCTTTTCTCCACCCGTTTCTGTACCGGGTAAAAAACATCCGTTAAAAAGGATACTCTGCCGCATTTGGCACAGCATTCCACCAAAAGTCTGCCGTCGCTCCGGACAGATGCACAGATCGGACGAACCTGGTAAAAATACCGGATCCCTCTTTCATCACACCAGTCCTCCAACCGTCGTTTCAGCCGATCCGGATGAAGAAGGCCGGGCGCTTCCCATACCTGGCCGGACATCCATTCTTCCCACAGCCTGCCTTCCGGCGTATCCTTCTGCGGAATATCTTCCGGCGTCAGACAATATCGGTGCGGTGTACAGATTTCTCCTCCCAGATAGGTTTCTGCAGCCAACAGCAGTACCGCATTTTCCTCTCCATCTTCTGTCCTAAGCCGGGACGCCAGCGCCAGCTGTCTGAGCCCCCCGCCTTCCAGAATATACTGTTTTCGCATATCTGCCCTCTTTGTCCCCATTCAGCGCTCCCCAGGCTGGCCGGTTTTCTGCTTTTTACCGTTATTTCATTTCATAATCAAATGCGCTGTCTGCACAGCGGATCCGGAACGCCTTCGTCTTCAGATCCGCCGTCAGAACGGCACGGCAGCCATTGCTTTCCCGGATGATCTCCAGCCTGTCATCCGGCAGATCGGAAACCCGAAATCCTTCATCGAACGCCGGATATTCGTTGCGGATCCGCATCAGCGCGCACAGCTCCTTCACCACCGGTTTCTGAGCTTCCTTCTCAATTTCTTCCACCGTATAATTGTGTCGGCTGATATTTCTCGGGAAATCCGTTCTGCGCATCAGCTCATAATCGTTTTCCCCGGCAAGCAGCCCCATATAGTATACCTGCGGCACACCAGGCGCAAAAAACTGGATGGCCCTCGCCAGCAGATATGCCCGGTCATCCTCCCCCAGCGCAGAATAGTAGGTACAGTTGATCTGATATACCACCGGCTTGTCCTTCGCCTTTGCTGAAAAGTCCATTTTAAAATTTGCCCCGTATTTTTCTGTCTGGTCGATCACCTGCTGCAGCTCCTCCTCCGTCAGAAGATCCTCCACATCCACGGTTCCGATGCCGTCATGGGTATCCAGAGTGGTGTACTGATCCTTAGGACAGATAGAAAACCAGTGCTTCAGCCTTCTGCAATTTCCGGTATACAGCGTGTGCAGCACCAGAACGGGAAGAGCGAAATCATAGACCGGGTATCCTTTTTCTGATATTTTGAGCTGGATCTTGTAGTTATCATGGATCTCCGGCAGCATGGGCACATTCCTTTCTGCCAGCACGTCCGCCACCCGCTTCATGCAGTCCCACATCTCCGGCTCCACGAAAAAGCAGGAGGTCCCCAGCTTTTTCGTAGCGAAAGCAAATGCGTCCAGACGGATCATGGATGCCCCGTGATCCATCAGCCCGCGCAGGGAACGTTCCACAAATTCCCACGTAATGGGACTTTCCAGATTCAGATCCATCTGCTCCTCGCTGAACGTACACCAGATGTCCTCCTGCGTGCCGTCAGCAAATGTGATCCTTTCACAGGGAGCATGGTTTTTGCGTTTATTGAGCATGTCGATCTGCTCCTGGGTAGGCGTTCCGCCCGGCCAGAAATCCTTGAAGCGGATGAACATATCCTTATAGGGAGAATCCTCATGCCGCTGCACGAAGTCCAGAAACTGGGGAGAGCGGCGGGAAAGATGATTGATCATAAAATCATACATCAGTTCATATTTTTCCGCCAGCGCCGCAATATCATCCCACGTTCCAAAGGCGGGATCCACCGTGTCATAGGTCAGCGGCGCAAATCCCCGGTCCCCCGAGCTGGGGAAAAAGGGAAGGATGTGGATGGAGCCGATTTCCCTGGAAAAATGCTCATCCAGCACCTGTTTCAGTTCCTTCAGATTTTTGCCGAAGCTGTCGGCATAGGTAATCAACATGATCTTGTTTTTCATGTCAGTCCTCCTTTTTCTTTTTTCTAACACCGGCACGGCCGGCGGGCAAGAAGCGCATGCCGGTCCGCTTCTTCCAGCATATCCCGCAGAAGCTCATATTTCACCGGCAAAAAATCCAGTTCAAACCAAAGGTTTTTCTTTTCTTTCGGATCATTCTTCAAATCATACAACTCTCCAAAATTCGCTCCCTGATATTCTACAAGTTTCCAGTTTTGGGAGATAAAGCAGCGATAACGTACAGCATCCTTTTCTTCTTTGAACTCGGCAATGATCCCCTTGCGGTCGAGGCTTCCGCCTTCCAGAAGAGGACGCAGAGACATACCGTCGCATCCCCCTGGAACCTCTATATTTAAAAAATCCAGAATTGTAGGATAAAGATCCACAAGAGAGACCGGCGCATCTACTGCCTGGGGTTGGATTTTACCCGGCCATACCATAAAAAGTGGAACCCGTAGTACTTCCTCAAAAGCAAGCGGGCCCTTTTCTCCAAGGCCATGGTCATACAGCATATCCCCGTGATCGCTGGTCACGATCAGGAGCGTATCTTCAAAAACGCCATAAGCTTTCAGGAGCCGGATCACCTGCTTCATCTGGCTGTCAAACAGCTCTACCATGGAATAATAGTAGCTGCGTGCCATATATATTTCTTCTTCGGAGGCATCCCTCCAGACGGTATCCTGGTTTCCTGCGATGCCAAATCTCCCTCCCCATTCTTCCTCGATCCGCCCTTCATACAGCGCTTTTTGCGGTCCGATCCTGCTATCAAGCTCTCTATCCGGAAACGGAATTTTTTCTTTCGGTATTTTGGGCCACTTCTCCGGTACAGACAACGGATGATGCGGATCCTGAAAGCCGATATTCAAATAAAACGGCCGGGATATCTCCCTTGTCTGAAGAAACGCTTCCAGACGGTCCGTGATCCAGGCGCCGCTGTGCAATTCCGGCGGCATTCCCCAATCCCCCGTCTGATAGGCATCTTTTTCAAAAAGGCGTTTCACCTGCAACTGAGGCATATGACAGCCCTTTCGGATCCCCTTTCCGGCCAGCCAGACTTCATAATGGCCGTTTACTCCCCAGTCCGTATGCCCTACCGAAAGCTCTGCTGTCTCAAAGCCCGCAAAATCAACGAACGGTTTCCCTTCCGATGCGTCAGCCGTTTCCGGCGAAAGCACATCCCATGGATAGAAATGGGCCTTCCCCAGTTGATGGGTCCGATAACCCCTTTGGGTCAGTACCGTACTCAAAAAACGGCCGGTATCCGTCGGAATGGTTCCGATATTATAGGAGCCGTGGCGGGAAGGAAGCTGACCGGTCATGATGGATACCCGCGACGGCGTACATACCGGATTGGCACAATAGGCCCTCTCAAACCGCGCTCCGCACGCGGCAAGCTCATCCAGGGCCGGGGTATGGATAAAGCTGTTTCCATTACAGCCCAGGCTGTCAAATCTCTGCTGATCTGTAGTGATCAAAATGACATTTGTCATGTTCATTCCTCTGCATACACAATACGAAACAGCCTGGCGCTGTTCTTAGGCTGACTGACCGTCAGCCGCCGCTTTTCATGTTCCCATCTGAAGGAACAGGGCAGATGTTTAGGATATGCCAGCTCCACCGAAGCGATGGGCTGCTCCAGCTCCTCCAGCCCGAGCTCCAGCTCTTCCCCTTCCTCTTCCAGCCTCCAAACAGCCAGATGGGCACATTCTTCGTTGAAAAATCCAAGAGCAAAGCGCTGGTCGCAGAAGGCCGGCATGCCAAGCGGCCAGAAAGGGTAGGATTTCTTTATCAGATGCCGTATCCTCTTATAATATCCGATCGCCTCCCGGATCAGCTCTCTGTTTTCCTCCGACAGCCTGGCCAGGTGGCCGCTCTGGTGGATACGCATGAGCATGGCATTGACCATGTTGAAGGCCGTCTGTTCCGCATCCGCATCAAAAAGCGGATAGGCCCAGACCGCATTCTGCTCCGGTGTCACTGCCGCAGGAGCCGCCGCAGAGATCGCCGCATAGGAGCGATAGTCGGTCTGATCGCTGCTGGACTGGATGCTGTGTCTGGAAAGCAGGGCGTCGGTGATGCGCATGCCTCCGCTGCCGCAGTTTTCAATGACCAGATCCGGATATTTCTCAAAAATGTGATCCAGCCATTCCAGATAGGCCCGGTTATGGCCCAGAAGCCCGTCCCCCGCGCTGTCCGCCGACTTTTCTGTTCCGATTCCCGCGTTGATGTTATAATCCATCTTGATATAACCCGCGCCGTACTCCTCCACGAGGCGGCGTATCACTCCGTCCGCAAACTCGCGCACCTGCGGATTCCTGTAGTCCAACTGATAACGTCCATGATCGATGACCCGCTTCCCATGCCGCATGAAAAACCATTCATCGGGCAGCTTATCCGCGATCGGGCAGCGGATCCCCATCACCTCAAGCTCCAGCCACAGGCCCGGGATCATCCCCTTTTCGCGGATGTAGGAAAGCACCTTTCCGATCCCGTCCGGCCAGCGTTTTGGGGCAGGCTCCCATTCCCCTACCCGGGACCACCAGGAACCGTCGGCATACCAGCCCGCATCAATGGTATAGTATTCGCAGCCGATCTCAGCCGCCGCATCGATCAGCGGATATTCCTTCTCTGCCGTGGGATCACCGCTCAGGCAATTCATGAAATCATTGAAGATCACAGGAAGCATCTCATTGTCCGCATTTTTGCGGCGCACAAAACGTCTGTAATCCGTCATCTTCCGGACCGCATCCGGAAATCCCTTTTCGGTGGGGGCAACCGCCGCGCGCACGCTCTCAAAGCATTCCCCCGGCTGCAGGCAGTGATACCAGTGATTCTCCGCCTCCGTCGGGCCAGATAGCTGCAGATAGATCTGATCCCGGCTGTCTCCGATCTCCCAGTGCCAGGAGCCGTTATGGAGAATGGAAAAATACCAGCCCTCCCCGGTTGTCTGATCTTCCACATAACCCATGGGCAGATATTCCGCCGAAGTCCAGGTTCCTGTCGCGTAGAAGGATATCCGTTTGGTGGAGTAATGGAATACCTTGTACATCCCCAGTTCCGGCAGGCTCCAGGTTTTCCACTGAAATTCCCCGTACCAGCTGTTGGAGGGCACCATCAGCCTGGCCGCCTGATCCCAGGAAAGGGATGATGCTTTTGTCAGGCCGTTCAGACAGAAGGAGGAGATGTAGGTGAGTCCTACCTCTTCTTTTCCCATGTTTTCCACTTCCGTCCAGCTCTCCAGAACGCCGGTGTTTTCGATAAACTGCAGGCAGCTTCTGACTTCCAGGCCGCCTGCAGGATCCTTTTGCGTCACTGTGATACAGCGCCCCTTTGGGGTCCGTTTATCCGACAGCTTCTCAAATACCAGGCGCTTTCCCGGAAGTGTTCCGGTATATTTGCTCCCATGATGATCATCCTGATCCTCTCCGGCCGCCTGGACTTCCACCAGCCGATATCCCTCCTTCTGGCCCGGGACTATCTGCGCCTTCTGAAAGGGTGTCCTCTGGCAATGCAGCAGATAAACCGTACCCTCGTCAGATACCTCAATTACCAGGCAGATCCCGCTCTCTTCAATCCGATATTGCTGACTCATAGGTTTCCCCCATATTTTTTCTCATCACTTTTTCTTCATCTTCGCAAGTTCTTCTTCGGAAATGACCAATGGCTCGCCCAGCACACGGGAAGCGATAATGGTTTTCGCAACGGTTTCCAACACTTCCATTTTGTTAAATGCCGCCATCAGATCCTTTCCCATAGTGAGCGCTCCATGATTTTGCATCAGGACCGCGTCGTTATCCTTTGCCAGAGGGCGTACCGATTCCGCCAGCTCCTGGCTTCCCGGCGCCGCATATCCGGCCAGCGCCACTCCTTTGAGCATCATGCTGGTTTCGATCAGACAGTTGTCCGGGATATTTTTCCCGGCCATGGCGAATGCCGTGGCAAAAACAGGGTGGGTATGGATCACCGCCTTTACATCCTCCCTGGCCTCATAGACCGCCCGATGTACCGGATATTCCTTGCTGGCCTTTCCATTTCCTTCCACAACGGTTCCGTCAAAATTCAGTACCAGCATCTCCTCCGGCTTCACGAAGCCCTTATTCTTTCCAGAAGGCGTCAGCAGAATATGTTCTCCGGAAACACGCATGCTCACATTTCCGTCCGTCGCCGCTACCAAGTTTCTCTCATACAACAGATGACAGATCTGCGCCAATTCTTTTCTCTGTTCCTCATACATGATGATTTTCCTCTGTTTCCGCCGCCTCAGAGCGGCATTTATGCCTGAAAAGTGACCACGACCAGCATGCTGCCTTCCGCCGCATCCTCAATGCGGTACAGGCCATCCTGCTCCTTCAGCCGTAAGGTCATATCTTTTCCGTTGACCATGCAGCATTCCACCTTTTTCGAGCTGTAGAAAGCGAAGGTTCCATTCTCCTCCATGACCGCCCAGAAACCGTTTTCCATCTCCTGCAGCTCTTTTGCCGCGAGGAAGGAAATATATTTGTCCGTCAGTCCTACGACCGCGCCGTTTTCCGTAACGGGTACGAGCAGATACAGGGCATAGCCGTCAGGCGCAAGGCGGATGGGAAGCTTTTCCTCATACGCGAGCACCTGTCCCGTTCCCTCGTCCTGGTCATAACAGTAATAACTGCCTGCAGGCAGATCATAGATATCCGAAGGAGAGATCCAGCCTTCCGCTTCCTTTCCGCTCAGGTTATAAACAGCGATCGCTCCGCCCTTCTGTTCTGAATTTCCTATATCGGCAAGATTCGTCAGCCGGATCAGCCCTCCCTTCGTGGGATCCGAAAACAGGCAATCCTGCGCCGGCTTCGCGGTCCGGCTCATTCTGAGGATCCTGCCATCCTTCGTTACCAGGGGCTTTACTGCTTCCGGATCCGTATCTCCGATCCGGTCGCTGAAATATACCGGTCCGCCACTGACGGCACGCAGCAGGGCATGCTTCTTCGCGTCCGGATGGAAGGTCCAGAACATATCCCAGTCGCAATAATAAAATTCATCATGATATACTGCATTATAGGCATTCTGCAGAAGATGTTCCGTAAAGCCATCCGGATTATCCGGCACGAAGTCATCGCTGTTTCTGCTCAGCCCGCTCCCCTGCCTTCCCAGAATGTTCTCCATTCCCATGCCCATACAGTTGATCAGATTCCCTCCCATATACGCGGCTGCCGCACCCTCCAGCGCCTTATGGGTTTCCCTAGCCGCCCGACATACCGGAATTTCATTTTCATAATAATTTTTGATGGCACTCTGGCCGTCCACCTTGACGAAATCGATTCCTTCCCGCCTGAGAAGCTCATACCAGTCCCGATAGAAACCATATCCCTTCCGGGCATCCGGCCAGGGAAGAAGTTTTCCCGTTTCCGTCTGATACAGATTTTCTTCCTCCTGATGGTGAGCGCGGCTTCCGGGCTCTATGCCTCCCCAGTAGCCGCCCAGCGCATGCCAGACTCCCACATGTTTCACCGCCGTGTCCGCCTTGATATCGGCGATCATCCCAGAAAAGCCCTCCGGAAATTTATCTTTTTCCGGCATCAGGTCATACATCCTCTGCTCCCGCACCGACTGCCATCCATCATCCAGAAGCATCCAGCGTACCGGAATCTTCTTTTCGGAAAGCTCCCTTGCCTTGGCGCGCACCTTATCCTCTGAAATATCGGTATAGAAAGCGTCCCAGCTGCACCAGCCCAGCTCCTCGAACACCGCCGGATAGGTCTTTTGCTCCCTGGTAAGAGCCCCTGTCTCTTCCGCCGCGGCCATCGCGCAGGCATGCACCGCTTCATAGACCGTGCCGCCCTCAGCGTAGAAAAAGACCGGTTCCTCGATCTGGGAAAGACCTCCCCGGTAAGCGGTAAGATTCAGGCAAAGCCATCCTTCCCTTCCGCCCCCCGCCATGGTCTTCGCATCCCTTCCCGCAGGCAGAAGCAGACAGCCATATCTGTCTTCATATTTCAGATAAACGCATTGCGTCCGTTCCGGCAGCTCTTCCCATTTTTCCACGAACGCCGGTCTTGTCCACCAGTCCCGGTGCAGATAAAGGGCTGTCATGCGCACAGGCTGTTCCTTCAGGACCATGCAGACGGTTACCGGATCGACGGACGCCAGATTATCATTTTCACGGAAAGGCTCATTCTTCAGGGAAACCCGGATACGTCCCAGAGCACAGCTTTCTTTCCGCTCCATTTCAAGCCTTCCTGCAATTCCTTCCTCCAACGCTTCAAACACCGTCTCTTCCGTGCGTTCCGCCTTCAGTTTTCTCTGCCCGGTTTTCTGTCTGTTCACAATGATCTCCACGTTTTCCAACTGAAATATCATATCATTTCCTTCCTTTCCACCGCTCCAGGCTAAACAGCTTTTTGCAGAAAACTATCCTTATTTACAGCCAGTGCGCTTCCAGCTCAGGCTGGATCGTACCGTCATAATTGCCCGTTTCCGCAAAGCCGCCAAAATCTTTGGGGATCAGCAGGAAAGAAAAGGTTCTCTCTTCCTGCGGAAACAGAATTCTGTCATTATCCGTTCCGAGAAGGGCATATCCTTCCGTTTTAAGTTCAACACCCGCGTCCAGAACAGCCCGTTCTCCCGTATTTTTTACGGTGACAAGAACCATCTTCCGCCCGTTCTGTCCATCCTTCCAGATCACACTCCTGATCTCCACCTTTCCCGGCGTCTTGCGGAGAGGTGCGAAAACCTCCGGCTTTCCGGTTCCAAACACATATGTATTTTCTGAAACGCAGCGGCCCTGCGTCTCCAGCAGGAGGGTTATGAATATCAGATCCCTTCCCGCAGGATCGACTGAAAGGCTTCCGATCCGGCACGATCCATTTTCCGGGATCTGCACCGAAGACTGATCTTCCCGGAGCAACGTTCCCGAAAGATCCTGGATCCGCACACGCACCGCTGCATCAAAGGCTGCCCCGTCATTTTCCACATACACCTGCATTTCGGCGGGCTCGCTGCCAGAAAGGTTCAGACTGCTGTAATCCAGAGAAATATGACAGGCTTCATAAACGCGCTTTGTCTGATAGTAAGCGGTCTTCGTCTCTCCATACCAGTCCACCAGATTGGTACAGGACGAATTGGGCCAGGGTTCATTGATCTGCCAGATGATCACGCCGCTGTTGTGAAATGCCCGTCTGCGGTCCGATTCCAGAATGAACCTGAGCCCTTCCCCCTGCATGTACTGGCTGCATCTGGTGAACAGATACAGATTTTCAGGCGTTTTGGCAATCGATCCGAACAGCTCACAGTCACGGAAATAGGTTCCCCACCACTCTCCATGATGCTGCCAGTTTTGATCTTCCACCATAGGCGTGGGGTGCAGGGAGCTTTCCGGCAAAAACTTTTTCAGGCTTTTTACGCTCGTCGCAGCATCCATTCCGAATTCGCTGTGAAACAGACTGTCGGACTGACCGTAAAGCTCATAATGTCCCGGATTGCCGCCATAACTCCAGTTACCGTGTACATCATGGCTGACGCCCTTTTCCCGGGTGACATATTCTCTTGGCCCCGAAGCGGAGGTGGGAAGGAACAGACGGCGGCCGTCATACTGCTCCACGATCTCCTTGAGCATGGCAATGTTGGGGTTGTCATAGCCGCAGGGACGATCCGGCGCTTCCATCAGCTCATTTCCGCCGCTGTACACCGCAAGGCTGACATGGTTCCTCTTTTCCTTCACCGCAGTGATGGCAGTCTCCTTCAGCAGCTCCAAAAATTCCGGACGCTGGGAAGGAATGTTATCAATGCCTGAGCTGGACTGGATAAACTCCTGCCAGATCAGGATCCCGTTCGCATCGCAGAGATCGTAGAATACTTCCTTCTCGATCAGCCCGCCGCCCCAGACACGCACCAGGTTCACTCCGGCATTGACCATGGCTGCCACCATATGCTCATACTGCTGGTCGGTCACATTTCCATAGAGATGATCCAGCGGCGTCATGTTCACGCCCTTGACATATATTTTCCTGCCGTTTACCACAAATATATAGGGCAGAGCGCCTGCGGGAGCATCTTCGTTCTGTTCCATGGAAAGGGATCGGATTCCTGTCAGCTTTTCCTTTCGGTCAAGGACCTGTCCGGACTCATCCTCCAGTTCCAGCTTCAGACGATACAGCCAGGGCTTTCCGGCCCCATTGGGATTCCAGAGAGCGGGGCCTTCCACTTCCAGCGTTTCCGAAAATGCTCCGTCCCGCACCGGGATCGTCCAGGCCAGGCGGACGGTGTCCGCCTTTTTCCGCGTCTCCTCGGCCATGGCCCGTCCTTCCGCCATGGCCCGCCCTTCCGCCATGGCCCGTTCTTCTGCCATGGCCTTCAGCGCAGACACATCTTTGCTTTCCAAAAGCAGGGGACCTTCCAGCGTCACTTTTACGGAGAGCTTCTGCGTTGTCTTCGTCTGTATGGCAGCAGTTTTTCCCGCAAGAAAAATCTGCCCCGCCTTTCCGGACAGGCCGCTGTCCACATGAAGCTCTGCAAGCTCTGCCTCCTCAGGAACATGCAGCAACACATCCTGCCAAATGCCGATATTAACTAGATGAGTAGAAAAATCCCATTTGTAGTTAAAACGGCTTTTCTGCGTAAAGGTTTGAGAAGTAAAGCCGATCTGCGCCATCTCATGCGGAATCCCCTTCATCAAGACCAAAAGCCTGTTTTCCTCCTGGATTTTTCCGGTCAGTTCCACTTCAAAAGGAGTGTACATGCCCACATGACTGCCGCAGCTTACATCATTGAAAAATACTTCCGCCTCATAGTCCAGACCGAGAAACCGGAGAATGACCCTCTCCTTTCTGAGATCACACCCATTCATTTCGGCAGGAAAGGAGGTCCGGTACATCCACCAGCGGTTTTCCACCCATTCGCACTTCAGGCTGTTCTGCCCTAAGTAGGGGTCCTCGATCAGGCCCGCCTTCCACAGATCATAATGTACGCCTCCCGGGATATGAGCTGGGATCCACCCCGTCACGCCCTGCAGCGTCTGCCCGGTTTCCATGCTCTTTTCTTTTATGGGCACATAAGGCCAGTAGCCCTTTACTTCCCAGGAAAGCTTCGTCAATGACAGTTCCATTTTTCCTCCATGCCGGAGCGCCTTTGCTCCCTCTAAAAATTAAGAAAAATATACCTTAAAGGTTTTTATTTCAAAGCAGCCGATGTCAAAGGTGAGACGGTCCTGCTCTGCCTGTATCTGCGTTTCTCCTTCTTCACAGAGGTTAGTTTCCGCGATGCGCACTACCGGGCGGC
This sequence comes from Candidatus Eisenbergiella merdipullorum, assembly GCA_019118445.1. GTDB lineage: Bacteria > Bacillota > Clostridia > Lachnospirales > Lachnospiraceae > Eisenbergiella > Eisenbergiella merdipullorum. The sequence continues at coordinate 32,108 of DWYY01000158.1, forward strand.
CGAATATCAGCTCTGCGCTACCCTTCCTGTTTTTATATTCATACAGGCGGATCACCACTGCCTTTCCATCCTCTGAACGCTTTACGGTATCGATCAGCACATGGTCGCTTCCTGTATGTACCAGGCTGTCCCGGGCAAAATCCTTCTGTCCCTCCATTCCCTTCACCATGCCCGTCAATACCGGCATGTTCAGATCCATTGCGGCCTTTTGCACATCGGAGCGCTCCAGGCTTCCTGCATGGGGATAGAGAGAATAAGTGAAATGATGGATCTTCCGATCCGCCGTTTCATCCGGCCTTACAGCGGATTTGATCAGAGAAAGGCCGATCACATTCCCCTGAATGTCATAACCGTATTTGCAGTCGTTCAAAATAGCAACTCCATAATCTCCTTCCGACAGATCCGCCCATCTGTGGCCGGATACCTCAAACCGCGCAAAATCCCATTCTGTGTTGATATGGGTGGGACGCCGGACGCTGCCGAACTGGATCTCATAGGCCGCTTCTTCAGAATGAACGTCCACCGGGAAATACACCTTCAGAAGAACCTGCTTCTCCTTCCAATCCACTGTGGTCACAAAATCGATCCTGCGGCTCCTCTCATACAGCACCATATCCTGCTGCAGCGTAGAACGGTTAAATTTCCAGCTTTGGCGGACCACAACAGTCTCTCCCCGTTTTTCCACCTTTCTTTCTGTCAAAGCAAATGGCGCATAGGGCTTTTCCTTATAATAAACGTCCACATCCCAGGCATCGAATCTCTGCGGTTTATCCTCATAGGCAGTAAAGACGTTCATCGGCCTGCCACAGTCCACACGGCGCCCGTTTTCCAGATCGTACAGGGCTTCGATCTCCCCGTTTCCGTTAAAGACGATCCGATAGAACGGTGTCTCGATCTCATTGCCAGCCATCCGCATGCGCTCCGCTGCCCCTGCGGCGTTGCCCATTCCAGCAGCCTCTTCTGCCGTTTTTTCTTCTCCCTTTCTGATCTGAAGGGTCTTATAGCCATAGGCCGGCATCCCCTTCACATAGACCAGAACACCGCCTTCTGCCTGGGAAACAGGCAAAATTCCGGTTTCATCTGCCAAGAGGATATTCTCATCAGTCTCTTTCTGACAGGGGATAAAAACATAATCCGAACGTTCAAATCCGGTCATGTTATACAGGACCACAGAATCCTTTTCCACCCGTATCGTTTCGTTCACTTTTTTCTGTGCCGCCTCGAGCAGTACCCTGCCTTCTTTTCTGATCGACTCATAATCCTTCGTGGTATCCTCATAGACCTGGCGGATCGAAGAGCCGGGGAGAATGTCATGGAACTGATTCAGAAGGACTCTTTCCCAAATACGGTCCAATGCCTCCTTAGGCCAGGCATATCCCGCATCCAGCCCTGCCATCACAGACATTGCTTCAATGTTATGAAGCAGGATCTCCGTCTTTCTGTTGTAGCGTTTATTGGCCGCCTGGGAGGTATAGGTGCCGCGGTGCAGCTCAAAATACAGCTCGCCTTCCCATTTTCCCAGCTTATTATGATCTGTATGGCTGTATATTTTTTCAAAATACTGTTCTGCCGTACAGATCTCCACCTTGGGGATTCCGGGAATATTTTTCATCACGCGGCTCTGCTCCAGCATTTCTCTGGTTGGTCCGCCGCCTCCGTCTCCCCAGCCGAACGCAATGAGAAGCTCATCATTTTTGTCCTTATCCTTATAATTCTTCCAGACGCCGACCACCTCTTCCGGATCCATATGTCCGTTATAGGTATAAAACCAGGAGCCGTCCTCCGGCGTGGTGATAAAATGCGTAAAGATCTCTGATCCGTCAATACCCTTCCACATAAAAGTATCATAGGGAAAATGATTGTACTGGTTCCAGGATATTTTGGTGGTCATGAAATATTTCATACCGCTCTTCTTCATGATCTGGGGAAATGCTGCGGAATAGCCAAACACATCCGGCAGCCATACCAGATATGTTTCCTTTCCAAATTCCTCTTTGATAAACCGCTTTCCATAAACGAACTGACGCACCAGAGACTCCCCTGAGGGAATGTTGGTATCCGGTTCCACCCACATGCCTCCGGTAATTTCCCAGCGTCCTTCCCGGATGCGCTCCTTCACCTGCTCATAAATCTCCGGATAGTCCTCCTTTAAGAACTGATAAAGCTGCGGTGAGGAATGCATATACCGGTATTCCGGATACTGCTTCATCAGATTGAGCACCGTTGCAAAGGTTCTGGACGCCTTTTCCCGCGTGGCGCACAGTCTCCACAGCCAGGCCATATCGATATGGGAATGCCCTACGCCGTATACGGCAGGCTTGATCTCTTCCACCTGCGCATACGCGTCCAGCTTTTCCTGAATATAATCCAGAGCGGTACGGATGGAGCTGTAATAAGCTTCTTCCTTATAGTTCAAAAAGTCTACTCTCTGGAATGTTTCATTTAAAAGCTGCGTAAGACGTATCCGCCTAAGATCATTTTCATCCAACAGAAGCGCGCACCTGCGTACCGTATCAATGACAAAGCAGAACCTGTCTACTGCCATGTCGATCAGAAGGAGCTGAGCCACCTTAAAGGTGCGGAATCTGGGCGGGACCAGAACGCCGCTCCATACTTTCAGCGCGATGGAAAGCTTTTTCTCCTGATTCCAGGAAGGCTCCAGCAGCACCTCTTCATGCCAGATATCCACCGCCTGTACCGGTTTCCCATTTAAATACAGCAGTCCCTCTGCAGTGGAATCTCCCCCGTCCCTCGGTCCTGGAAGCAGCCGGAGAGCGATCTGCCCCTCCCGGAAGGATTCCGGGATCTCCGTTTCCGTCCGGAACCAGGCTACCCTGTCATAACCGCCCCAGGTGTCCCACAGCCGGAAGTCCTTCCAGCCGGAATCGTCATAATCCACCTGCCAGGCATCGTCAATCCTTTCGTCCATGGAAGTCTCAAAATACTTCCACTGTTCCAGATCCACCGCTTTCCGGATTCTGGAAGGCCGGATATCCTCATCAATATATTTCTCTATTTTTTCCAGCACAAAATGCGGATCCTTTACCTTCATTCCCGTTTCTCCCTGTTCTATCATCTTTCATCGTTCAGAAAATCTCAAAGCTCAGATATCTGCCAGCAGATTCCCCGCCACAGACAGCGCCGCATAATCTCCAAGTTCTTCGCCAAGCCCTGCGGGAACCACTTCACAGACCTGACGGGTGAGAGAAAGCGCCTCTTTACGGATTTCTTCCTCCATGGGCTTTCTTAAAATCTTTTCCTGACGCAGGAATATGCTTCCGATCACAATCCTCTGCGGGTTCAGGATGTCCATCAGCATGGCGACGCCGCGGCCGAGCATCCGGCCCGTTTCCTCCAGAATAGAAAGCGCCAGCTCATCTTTCTCCTGCGCTGCAAGCCCGATATCCATCGTGGTGATCTCCTCCGGAGCCCGGTTTCCCTTCAGAATGGACGTATGGCGTCCTTCCTTCAGCCATTCCTTCACCCTCTGCCTTCCATAGCGCGCGATGCCTCCGCCGCTGCAGAAGCCTTCAAAAGATCCTCTCTTTCCGTATCCCTCTGGTCCATCCTCGGCAAGTCTCACATGGCCTGCCTCTCCGGCCATATCGTTGGTGCCGGTATACAGCTTTCCATTCAGGATCAGTCCCGCCCCAAGGCCGGTTCCAAAGGTGAGAAAAATCATGTTTTTCGTCCCTTTTCCCGCGCCCCAGAGCCATTCTGCCAGTGCACAGGCATTGGCGTCATTCTGAACGGCAGCCGGCACGCCGAAGGCTTCCCTGAAGGGCGTTACCACATCCACATGATCCCAGTTGGGCAGGTTAGGCGGGCAGAGAATTAAGCCCTTTTCGGAATCCAATGGGCTTCCACAGCTTACACCCACCGCAGCCAGCGCCACCTCCGGATGCGCCACGCACATTTCCCTGAGCGTATCCACCAGCTTTTTTACCGCCTCCTCCGGGGTTTTCGGCGTGGGAAATTTTTCCTTATACAGAATTGAGATATTCTTCTCTTCCTCTTTTCCGATGGTCACGGCGCACTTCGTTCCACCGATGTCAATTCCGGCCAGATATTTCATCCAAAAAATTCCTCCTCGATCATCCTGCACAGGGCATGATATACCGGCAGATGCAGTTCCTGAACGTCCGGCGTAAAGGAAGCGGGCACACAAATGCAGACATCGCATAACTCCTTCAGCCTTCCGCCGCCCTCTCCGGTCAGCCCGATCGCAGCCATCCCCTTTACCCTTGCGGTTTCCACAGCGTAGATCACGTTTTTGGAATTGCCGGAGGTACTGATGCCGAGCAGCGCGCTCTCCGGGTTTCCGTAGCCATATACCTGCTGCGCGAAGACCAGCTCCGGAACAGCGTCATTCGCATAGGCCGTGGAAAGCGCGATATTTCCCGTCAGAGGGATCGCCGGCAGACTTCCCTGCAGCTTTTCTCCCAGCAGCTTTCCATATTCCGAAGATATCTTCATAAATTTTTCCTTTTCCGCCTCCGGCAGGGGCCTCTTTACCGCGAACTCCTTCATCAGCTCTCCGACGATATGCTCGCTGTCCGCTCCACTTCCGCCGTTTCCGCAGACCAGAAGCAGTCCTTTATTTTCATAGGTTTTCCTTAGGATTTCAAAGGCTTTCCAGATTTCCTCCCTGCATCCTTGCAGAACGGGATATCTTTCCACCAGTCTGTCCAGTTCTTTTTTTGCCGACATAGCCGTATTCCTTTCCTTTTTACTCCAGTCTGAGCTTTTCCATCGCCTTATACACAAATTCCGGGGTTCCGAAGCTGCCGGATTTTAAGACCATCCGGTAATGGGGCTCTTCCACGCTTTCGCAGGTGGGCAGCCCCGCTTCGATCTCTTCCAGCACCTTCATCCCCCTCACACCGAGATGAGCACACAGAGAAGCGGAAGTATCCCCTCCACAGACGATGATCCGCCGTATTTTAAGCCGCATGATCGCTTTTTGGGAGATCACGGAAAGCAGGCCGGAAACCATGGAGGAAACTTCCGTATTGTCAATGCCTTTCTTTGCAGCCATCCTCTTGGTCTGTTCCACCTCTTCCGGGCGGTTCATGGAATGGATCATGACAAAATCCGAGGTTCTGTACGCCTTTTCAATCTCCGTAAGGACCCGTTCCTCTTCCGCTTTTTTCTCCTGCCCGTCGAATACCCTTGTGGTATCCACAGTGATCACCGGATACCCTTTTTCCTTCATATATGCCGTCTGGCCGATGGTCTGAGGCGTCAGGCTGCCCGCCATACAGAATACCTTATCCTGCACCACACGAAACGCATGAGGCTTTTGCTTCTGCCTCCTGCCCGCTTCCAGACGCGCCAGGTACTCGGAAAGCGCCGAGCTTCCGCAGAGAACCTTCTCTTCTCTCAACACTCTTGCAAGAAGCTCCAGATCCCGGTTGTCGCGCACATCCATGATCACATAGCTGTACCGGCCCCTGGCATCCTCCAGCGCCTGCCTGACAGCCTCCTCCCCACGGTCATAGACCTCATAATGGATGGCTCCGACCTTCCGCTTCGTCTGCTCCTGCAGGATCTCCACCAGATCAGACTTCCTCATGGGATGGACCGGATCATTCCGGAACTGGGAATTTTCCAGAAGCGTTCCATTCACATAGTGAAGGCTGTGGAGCGTGGTTCTCCCATTATTCGGGAATCCCAGCACCACTACGGCAAATTCCTCTCCCAGCGCATCCAGCATGGCATCAAATTCCGCGCCGATATTCCCGCGGAAGACGGAGCATTGTTTATCAATATACTGCGTTACATTCTCCTTTGGCAGTCTTTCCAGCGCATGGAACACCTTATGATACGCATTTTCATGGGTATCAAACCTGGAATCCGTGTCAATGATCAGAGCATCACAGGGAGGATATTCTGTACTTCCTTCCTCTTCATAGCTGTAAACATAAGCATCCAGACCTGCCTTCGCATACATGATGCCAATATCATTGGCCCCTGTCACATCATCTGCTATCACAATTGTTCCGGGCATGTTTTAAACCTCGTTTCCGCCGCCTGCGGCGGCATGTCAAAATAAATCGTTCACATTTCAAGCAAATTCACTTCCGTCACAGGAAGGCTGCTGTCATAGGGGAGCTTCACTGTCTTGATCTCGCAGGGCTCAAATGAAAGCCGTACCTCCCGGTCCATAAAGGGCACCTTGAGTACCGCCTCACCGGATTGCTTCTTTGTTTCCCACGCACGGATGATAATGCCATCCTTCTCTTCGCTTTCTTTTACGGCGCCGATCAGGGCATGGGAACATTCCAGGGACAGGAAGGACTGCGCCTGCGGCTGTTTTCCCGCATGATAGGTTTCGATCACCGTCAGAGGCCGCACATTGATCTCCTTTGCGTGCTGGATCACATCCGCATCCTTCCAGGAACCTTCGTGAGGGATCAGGATATAAGTGAATTCCTGCAGACCGTCGTCCACATATTTATACTCCATTCCCTCTTCCAGCTTCTTAGGATCGTGATGAGCAAAAACGGAATTTTTCAGCACCGTCAGATTCATCTCATCCACGTCCATATTGTAGCTGTACTTCGCGTCATTTGCGATCGCAAGGCCATACATCACAGGCTTTTTGAAATGCTCTCCCGTAAAGTCAAACCAGGTCTGTCCGGGTTCCTCCTCTCCGTTCGCGCTCTTTTCAATGTAGCCATAGGGGATCTCATAGGTGGGCCTGCGGAAATTCAGATTCACCGGATACTTGATCTTCAGCTGGGTCTGCGGCTCTCTCCAGTCCACCTGCACCTTCACCTCCACATAGTCCAGATCCCGGTACAGCCGGAAATCCTGAACCACAAAGGAACGGTTATACTGATACTTGATCCTGAGCGCAGAGCGCACCGGGCCTTCCTCCAGGACCTTCATGTAAACCATTTTCATATTCCCAAGCTGCTTGTCAAACTTATAAATGTTGTGAGCCCAGGTATCATATTTATCTTCGATCACCGCAAGACGTCCGCCTTCCCGGCGCAGCACCTCCAGATCCGCCTTCTTATCATAAAGGCTTTCCATATATCCGCTGCATGCCGAGAATTTCAGCCGGAACCGGTCGTTTTCCAGCGTGGTATCCGTCACTGCCACCTTAGGGAAACGGGGCGCGTCCTCCACATTCAGATACAGCTTGAACAGGGCATACCCCATGCTCGGCAGATCCGCCACAAACAGAAGGCGGGACTGTCCGTTTACCGTAGCCTCCGACTGGATCCTCTGGGCCGGGATCACATTGCCCTCATGATCGGTGAGCTTGAAATCATCATTGCTTAAACCGCGTACCTCCAGATCGATAGCCATTTTCCCTTCCCAGGCGTGGGAATTGAATACAACGATGGGGCGCATGGTCACATCCTCTTCAATATCGATATCCCAGGAGATGGCCTGAATGGCATAATTTAAATTTTCCTGTCCGATAGCCATAGCCCTCCCATACTGGTAAGAGGCGTCGTCATAAGCGGAAGGGATGCTGGTTCCCGCCAGGATATCATGGAACTGATCAAACAGGACGCCCTTCCACGCTTTTCCGAAATCATCCGGATAGGGCTGACCCTCCACCAGATTGGCGATGGCGCTCCAGCTCTCGGCCTCGATCAGCTTATTCTCCGCACGGCGGTTCTCCCGCTTCACCCGGGACATGACGCTGTAGCAGCCGCTTGCGTGATGCTGCAGATCCCCGGTATATTCCGGATAGGTCTTCCCGTTCTTTCTCACCGAATCAAAGAAATGTTCCATTGTATCCATTTCCATGACAGGCATGTCCTCTCTGGCATTCAGCTCATGGATGCTGCGGATGTTCTCCTTCGTAGGGCCGCCGCCGTGGTTGCCCACGCCGTAGAACAGCATCAGCTCATCTTCCCCATCCTCCAGCTCGCATTTCAGCCGGTCGGCATACTTCTCCAGATCCTTTCCCCAGGTGCAGTATTCATAGGGGATCCGATAGGTCATCACCTCACTGCCGTCCATGGACTTCCAGCAAAAGATCCTGCCCGGAAGCCCTTTTTCATTCGGCATGGGACGCATGAACACATAGTTCTTCATGCCGCTTTTTTTCATGATCTGCGGCAGATTTCCGTTATGGCCGAAGCTGTCCACATTGTAGCCGGTAACTGCCATTTTCCCGAATTTCTCCAGGAAATATCTCTGTCCGTACAGTCCCTGCCGCACAAAGGCTTCCCCGGACGGGATGTTGCAGTCCGGCTGGATCCACCAGCCTCCGGCCAGCTCCCATCTGCCTTCCTTCACCCTCTGCCTGATCTCTTCAAACATGGCCGGGTTGTTCTTCTCGATCCATTCATAATATGCCGCAGAGCTGCAGGTGAAGACAAAATCCTCATCCTCCTTCATCCGGTCCAGTGCGGAGCGGAACGTGGCCTTCGCTTCCTGAAAGCCCTCCTGCCAGTTCCACAGCCATACCGGATCCAGATGCGCGTTTCCTATCATATATAACTTTTTCTCTTTCATCTCCAGATTCCTTTCCTTATTTTTCTTAATAGATATGAATTACAGCCGCTTTCTCCTGCCGCGCTTCCTTTTGCCCTTCAGCCGTTCGCGCTGGTGTATCTGCGCACGCCGGCCTGAAACATTTTCCTGGACAGGACAAAAGCCAGAAGCGGGACCGCGATCCCCCACACAAGCTGCAGCGCCGACAGCTTTCCCAAAACCGCCATCCCCGGCCAGTTCGTCACCAGAAAGATGGGGATCAGGAACGTACCGATCTGCTTGATGATCTTAGGGTAGAGCTCCATCGGCATATTGTTATAATCCCACAGGGCCGAATACAGGGTGTTGACCGCATTCAGCGAAGTCACCCAGAATACAAGCAGGGAAGCCATCAGCCCTAAGGAGTAGGTCAGGACGATCCCGCAGATCAGGTAAAATACAAAAACCGCAATGCCGGAAAGCGTAACGGCAATCCCGCTCCTGTTCCAGCCATACACGATCAGGGCCGTTCCCACAAACACATTCGGGCAGGCCAGCGCGAAATTATATTTTCCAAAGGTCTGCAGGAACTGGAGCGATCCCGGCTTTGTCATGATCAGATCCAGATCCCCCTTCACCACCGTATCCGGAATGCTGTTCACCCCGCTTAAAAGCATCCAGATACCTGTCATGAAAATATAGGTGCCGACAAAAACGATCACCATATCCGGAGTCAGGCTCCCCACATTCATTCCCGTCGTGATCACCACATACAGATAGACTAGCTTGATGAGCATATAGGCCAGCTCCACGCAGACTCCCGAAGCAAAGTTCAGCGGATATTCCATCACCGACTGTAGGGAAAGCTTTCCGAAATGGACGGCGACCTTCACATACCATCCGAATTCATGTAACCTTTCTTTCATGTCTCCCTCCATACTTCTTCCGCATTATCCTCCGACCGCCACATATTTTTTCAGCCCGCGCGACCAGGCGATCCGGGCCAGGACGGCGAGGATCAGGATCCAGACAAGCTGGATCCCAAGCACCTGGACAGCCTCCGCTGCCGGAACCGTCCCGGCCAGGATCTGGATGGGATAGTTCACCGTATAGGTCAGCGGGATATATCTCGCGATCGCTTCATAGGTGCTTCCGAATACGGAAACCGGAAAAACGCCCCCGCTCATGACCATGATCACCACGCTCATCGCATGGAAAAAATTTCCAATCTCCGTCAGCCAGAAGGCCAGCATGCTGAGACAGAAAAAAAGGAAAAAATTCAGGATGGCCGCCAGGATCAGGGATGGGAAAAAAAGCGCCACCGAAGCGGGCGATACCGTAAAGTCCACCGCAAAAAACAGCACGGCCAGAGCCGCAAAGGTCACAAATATCATGGTGATCATCGCGGAAAACTTGTTCCCCACCGCATCGCATAATCGGAAGCCGATGTAATTGACCGGTCTCACCAGATATTTGGCAATGCCTCCGGAATGGATATCCTCATTCACCGTATATTCCACTCCGGTCGCAGTGAATTTGCTCACCGCCCCCGCCACCACCACATACATGATCATCTGCGGGAATGTATAGCCGTACAGCGCGTCCCCGCCGCTTCCCGAATACATGCTGATCCAGATGAATACCTGCATGATGATGGGAAATACCGTGCTCAGCAGGTTCATAAAAAAGTCAAATCGAAATTCCATGGAGTTGGAAACCCCAACCAGAAAGGCCGTCTTATATTTCCGCATGACACATCCCTCACCTTTCTTAGGCGTACAGACGCGCAATGCTCTCTTCCAGCGGCACGGCGTCGATTTCCAGATCCGCCGCCGGAAAAGCTTCGCACAGCCTGCGGATCAGCCCTGTGGTTTCCCCCGCCGCGCACTCCAGAGACGCCTTCAGAGGCTCCCATTCCCGCACCGCTCCGAATCCGTCCAGCTCTTCCTTTGCGACCGGACGGTCCCAGGTTACCTTTACCACCCTCCTGTCGGAAAAAATATCCCGGATATGCTCCAGCGTCCCGTCATAAACCAGGCTTCCGTGGCTGATCACCATGGTGCGCCGGCACAGCTCCTCCACATCCTTCAGGTAATGGCTGGTCAGAAGCATCGTGGCCCCGTATTTCCGATTGTATTCCTTTAAAAATTCCCTGATATTGCTCTGGGCGATAAAATCCAGGCCGATGGTAGGCTCGTCCAGAAAGATCACCCTCGGACGATGCAAAAGGGCAGCGATCATCTCCATCTTCATCCTTTCCCCAAGGGAAAGGCGTCTGACCTGCACCCTTAAAAATTCCTCCACGCCGAACAGGCTGACCAGCTCGTCCAGCGTTTTCTTATACTCCTCATCAGATAATTCATAAATGTCTTTATTCAGTTCAAAGGAATCGATCGCCGGAAGGTTCAGCCATAGCTGGGACTTCTGTCCGGCGACATAAGCAAACTGCTTTTTGAACGCTTTCTTTCTCTCCCACGGAATATAGCCGTTCACATGTACTCCCCCAGAAGTGGGATAGAGGATCCCGGAAAGCATTTTTATGGTCGTCGTCTTTCCAGCTCCGTTCGGCCCCAGGAATCCTACAATCTCACCCTCCGGAATGCGAAAAGAGATGTCCTTTACCGCATGCCGGATGTTCTGCGTCCTGTGAAACAGGTTTTTGACCGAGCTCTTCATGCCCGCATCCTTTTCATAATAGGTGAAATCCCGACAGAGATGTTCCACCACGATTCCCCGTTCCATAATTCTCCCTCATTTACCGTGTCTGGTCGACTCAGTTCTGCGTGCCTGCCATGCTTTCTTCGGTCCTGAAATAAACGGTGGAAAAATGTTTGACAATCTCCGGCGCTTTTCCTGCGCTTAACAGATAATTCTTAATTTTATCCTCTACCAGCAGCCTTACCGCTTCCTGGCATTTTTCGATCACATCCTCCGGATAGGCATTCAGCTCCGCTTCCGTCATGTGTCCTTCTCTTCCCACGACCGCCAGCATCGCCAGTTCCAGATCTGTCGCGATATTGACCTTGCTCACGCCTCCGGAGGGCATCTGAGCCGCCTTCGTCACCATCTCGCTGGGAACGCCTGATCCCCCGTGCAGGACAAGCGGCGTATCCGTCAGCTTATTGATGGCCTCCAGGATGGCATAGTCTACCTTAGGCTGCCTTACCGTATAGACGCCATGCGCTGTTCCAACGGATACCGCCAGGCAGTCCACATTCGTTTCCTCGCAAAAGGACTTTGCTTCCTGAGGATCCGTATACATCTCTTCATCCTTATCCGTCTCCACGAAATCCGTGGTCCCGATCTTTCCCAGCTCCGCTTCCACCGTGATGTTTCTCGGATGAGCCATGGCGACCACCTCTTTGGTCACCGCAACATTGTCCGCATATTCCATCTCAGACGCATCGATCATCACGGAGGTAAATCCCGCGTCCATTGCTTCACGGATCACGTCCAGCGTCTTGGTATGATCCAGATGAAGTGCCAGGGGTACCTGGGGATCCAGCTCCTTCACCACACGGTAGAATTCATCCGCGAATTCCTTCACTCCTACCTTGTGCCGGATCACTTCCTTCTCTGAGAGCTGTACGATCACCGGGGAATTGGTATTGACCGCCGCCTGAATGATCGGTTTGATCAGTTTCGTATACCTTGCGGAAAAAGAGCCCACCGCATATCTGTTTTCCCTTGCATCCTTTAAAAGTTCCGTTAAATTCTGTACGTTAGACATTCTGCACATCTCCTTTTTTACAAAGCTTCACTAATATATCCACCATCGGCAAATACCGCTCCTTCCAGATTCTCTGATAAGCCTCGCTTCTTTCCGGATCCGGCATATAAGTTTCTCTCTTATTCAGGCAAGCCTGCAGAAATCGTTCCGCGGCCTCCTTTCCTCTGTTTTTCTGTAAAAACAAAGCGGCGGCGCCGCACAATGTTGCCTCCGGCATGTCCGGCACTATCACATTTTTCTTCAGGATATCCGCCTTTAGCTGCATCATGACATGGTTATGGACGGAACCTCCCGCACATAAGATCCGGCTGTCCTGAATTCCATGCTCCTTTCTCAGGATTTCCATCAGCCAGGCGGACTGGTACTGGATCCCTTCCATCATTCCCTTCAGGACCGTCCAGCCGTCCATTTCCTCATGAAGTCCTATCAAGGTCCCACGCGCAGAAGCTTCATACAGGGGGCTTCCCATCCCCGTCAGAAAAGGGAAATACAAAAGCCCGGTAGGCTGCATTTCCAGCGTTTCCAGGCCCTGATTCATATTTTCATAGGAAAGCCCGGAAAGCTGCAGCTTCGTCCGGAACCATTCCACGGAATGCCCCGAGGACGGCACGTTCGCCATGAAAAAATATCCCCCGTCCACATAGGGACCATACAGCAGCCCTGTATCCATGCTGATTTTCAGGGAACCGCCCGTACAGCCGCCGGGTACCGGCAGCCGCAGTCTCCCCACATAGGTTTCCGATGTCCCCGCGCTGTCGCAGATCCCCTCTTCCTCCTGATGAAGAAGCGCAAAAGCGGCACAGATGTGGTCATGTCCCGCGATCGCCACCGGAATCTTCCTTCCGTCCGCGCTCAGATAGGTTCCCACCACGCTGCCGGAAGGAACCACCTCTGGAAAATTGGACAGATTCAAACCGTATTCCTGAATCCTCCCGGCATCCCAGCGCTTCCGTCCGATATCGTACACATAGGTTCTCGCTGCAAATCCGGGCTCCGTGACCAGGCGTCCGGTCAGCTTCCAGGCAATATAATCGCACATGGAAAGCCATACCGCGTCATCCTTTTCCATTTTTGTTTCTTCCAGCAGCCACAGGAATTTGTATATCCCATACTTATAGCTGTTTCTCAGCCCTGTTTTGGAGAATACTTCCTTTTCCCTTTCCTCTGTCATCCCTCCTGCCAGCCTGGCAGTCCTTCCGTCAAACCAGGGCAGTATGGCGGTCCGCTCCTTTCCGGTCCTTCTGTCCACGATCAGGCCGGCTTCCGCCATCCCCGTGATGCTGATTCCCGCCACATGTATATCCCGGCATTCCAACAGGCTTTCCATCTGAGAGCGCACGATCTTCCAAACCCGCTCCGGACGATATACGTTTCCATATCCGTCAGGATCCAGCGGCGTATCCTCTTTCCTGCTTCCCAGTACCACGCCGTTTTCATCAAATAGCTGGGCCTTCATATGTGTGGTTCCTATGTCAATTCCTATGATCGCATCCATTGATCCGCCTCTTATATCTTTTTCCAGTCCGTCCGCATTCCGTATCAAAGCCCCAGGACTTTTCCCAGCTTCTCGATTCCCAGCTCAGGACTTGTCAGCACCTTTTCCCCATCTTTTCCGGACAGCTTCACCGCGTCCGCCATGGATGCCTGCGCCAGCACGATCACATCAGAGGTGTCAATATACCGATTTACAGCTTCCGCGATCTTCGCGTCATGCACCTCTTTCTGTCCATCCATCAGGGCGCTGTAGGCTCCTTCCACCAGCACCGTATTGATCGTGACCTTTTTTCCCGCCGCCGCAGCCTTGCGCTCCACCAGGTTTACTGTTGGATTCAGCGTGGAAGCCAGTGTGGCAAACACGCTGATCACGGTTCCCATCTCTACGGCCCTTTCACACATGGCCTCGTCAATCCGGAATACCGGGATGGAGAGCATCTGGTCCGCTTCCTCCGCGAATTCTCCCACTGTGGAGCAGGCTGATAACACCGCGTCCACACCCAGCTTTTCCAGGATCTTCGCATAGGAGATCCACCGTTCCTTCACATAATCCACATTATGCAGCTCTCTCATATCACCCAGGATGGAGTCATCCAGGATATTGACGATCTCCGTGCCCGGATATTTTTTCCTGACCAGCCCGTTCAGGCTGGAAATGGTTGCAGACGTTGTATGTATGATTCCGATTTTCTTTCCCATCTTACTTTACAGCCCCTCCTACGTTCATTCCTTCGATGAAATAATTCTGGAAGCAGAAGAACAGAACCAGGATTGGGATCATGGAGAGGAAGGATACTGCCATCAGATAATTCCATTCTGTATAGCCCTGTCCCTTAAACACCTGAAGGCCGAGCTGAAGCGTATACATCTTTCTGTCGCTCAGATAAAGCAGAGGGCCCTGGAAATCACTCCATGAACCTTTAAACGAGATCAGCGCAATCGTCGCCATTACAGGTTTTACCAGCGGCATCATCAGTTTTCCCCATATATAGAAATGGCCCGCTCCATCCATCTTCGCAGCTTCCATTAATTCATTCGGTATAGTCCGGTAAAACTGCCGCATCATAAAAATATGAAACGCATTTCCGAAAAAGGCCGGGACGATGAGCGGAAGATATGTATTGACCCATCCTATTTTTGAGAAAATAACATAAGTAGGAACCAGAGTGATAAAACTCGGGATCATCATCGTCGCAAGGATTAAAGTAAAAAGAAAATTCTTTCCTGCGAATTCAATCTTGGCAAAACCATAGGAAACAAATGAATTTACGAAAACGCTTCCTATGATATTGAAAAAGACAATGATCAACGTATTAATTGTATATCTGGTAAACGGAGCTTTATTCCACGCAATTATGAAATTTTCAAACAAAGGTTTTTCCGGCAACAGTTTAGGCGGATACATTGCAACTTCCGGGGCCGATTTCAGCGCAGTGCTTATCATCCATAAAATGGGGAATAGAATGATCACAGCCCCTAATGACAGAATAATAAACAGAATTGTATTTGTAATTTTCCGTTTTCTGGATTTACTCATTTCCGCCCTCCTCATAATATACCCACTTCTTGGAAACCTTATTATTGATGATGGTCAAGATCATGACAACCACAAAAAGGAACCAGCACAGGGCGTTGGCATATCCGGTATCAAAATTTTTAAACGCCTGATTCCAGACATGCAGATTGTAAAACAGTAATGATCCCGCAGGTTTTCCAGTACCGTCTCCGGAGAAAATATATCCTTCCTGAAATACCTGAAATGCTCCGATTATACCAATCGTCAGATTATAGAAAATAATGGGAGACAACAGTGGAACCGTAATTTTGGTAAACTGCTTCCATCCGCTCGCTCCATCCAGACTTGCAGCTTCATAATAATCCTGGGGAATGCTCTGAAGCCTCGCCAGATACAGAAGCATCTGACCGCCTAGTCCCCACAGATGCATCAGGATAATAGAAGGTTTCGTCCAGTCAGGATCCGTCAGCCAGGACGGCCCGTCAATTCCGATCAGCCCAAGCGCCGTGTTTACCAGGCCACTCTTAGGATCCAGCATCAGCATCCACAGAAAGTAGGTTCCGACGCCAACCATAATGGAAGGCAAATAATAAATAGTCCGAAACGTTCTTAACCCAAATACAGATTTGTTCAAGATCACGGCGACGATTACTCCCCCTATGGTAACCAGAGGGATATTAAGCACCGCATAATATAACGTATTCCCAAGTGCCTTATAAAAAAGCTGATCTTTAAAAAACATTCTTTCATAGTTTGCCAGACCATTAAAATCAATCTTGAGCATATTATAGTCTGCAAAACTCGTTACCAGTGAAAAAATCATCGGGCCCAATGTAAGTCCGCACAGGCCGATCAGCCAGGGCAGAATAAATATGTAGCCATATACATTTTCTCGACCTTTTCTGGTTTTTATCCCGAGTGCGTTCAGAATCCTTCCAAACATGTTCTGTCCCTTCTTTCCCTTATAAGGAAAGGCTCTTACCCCTATCAGGAAGAGCCTTTCCAAACCATCATATCTTCTTATTCATGAGTGGCTATGAAATCCGCAAACGCCTGCTGCGCTCTGTCAAGAACCTCATCAGTCGGGGAAATTCCAAGCGTTCCTTCATCAATAATCGGATTGATCACATCCTGATATCCTTTAATACTATTCGGAACAATCACTGTAGAGGTCTGCTCCAAAGCTTTTGCAATATCTGCAACCAGAGGCTTCTGGAAAAATTCAGAATCTTCGGTGAAATCATTTCTGCCGGAAAAATCTCCCAAATTCGTGCAAAGATAGTCCTGAACCTCATAGCTCGTCGCATATTTGATAAACTCATAAGCTCCTTCAGGATTCTTGGCTCCCTTGGGGATTTCCAGGACGAAGCCGCCGCCGTTCGCAGTATGACCATTTCCTTCCTTAAATTCTGGAAGAAGGATGACGCCGTAATTCAGATCCGGCGCAGACTGTGCCAGTGCAGCAGTATATGCGGAAGTCTGAACAACCATCGACATCGTTCCGGACGCAAACGGATCTGCCATGCCCGAAGAGAATGCAGCGGACAACTCATCATAAGTAGACTGTCCATAATAATCCATCCAACTTCTCACCCACGCAAAAGCTTCCTTATTCACATCAGAATTCACGGTAGGTTCGGCAGTGTCCGGATCAAACCAGCAAGGACCGCCATTTGCGTTAATCAGCCATGTATCTACGCCGCCGTTACCTACAACAGGCATAAATCCAATTCTCGTCCACTCATCGCCATCCTGCACATCCAGTTTGTGGGCTGCCTCCCAGAGATCATCCCATGTCTGGATATCCTCCGGGCTGATGCCCGCTTCTTCAAAATGATCCTTGTTGTAATAAATAACACGCGTATCTACAGAGAACGGAAGCGCGTATACAGAACCATCATCACCGGTGCAAGCTTCCATGTACTGCTCATAAAAACCGCTAGTTACATCATCTGTCAAATACGCGTCGAGGGGCTCAACCTGTCCTTCCTGCGCACGGAACTTTACCTCTTCCATGCTGTTCGCCATAATGTCACAGGGATCTCCTGCCGCAATCTGTGCAATATTTTTGGTAAAAATATCACCAAACGGAATGTCTACATAGGTCACATGGTACTTGCTCTGAGAAGCATTAAAATCCGAAACCATCTGATCAATATAAGGCTTCCTCGCATCACTGCTCCACCATGCCCAGAACTCCAGCTCGATCACTTCTCCATTGTCTTCTGCAGCTGCCGCTTCTGTGGATGCGCTTTCTGCCGCCGTACTTTCTGCCGTTGTTTCAGCAGATGCCGCGCTGCTTGCCGGCGTCGTACTTTCGCTGGAAGTAGAGGTACTGCTTCCGCATCCTGCAAGGGTTGCAACCATCATGGCAGCAGTCAAAAGACCTGCCAACAGTTTCTTTTTCATGTACATATCCTCCTCTGTTTTTTTGATTGTGTCATCATAATATCATATATGTTCATATTTTGCAACACTTTTTGAATATTTTTTGAATATTTTTGATTCTTTTTTGACTATCACTTTTTTTGATTTTTGTCAACCTTTATATGCTATTTATATTTCATAATATTTTAATAGTTAAATTGTATATTTTTCACAATTTCACACGTCTAACTTGCCTTTTTTTACCCCATCTCAAATCCCAGTTTTTGTCATGTTTATGAGACAGGTCTTTTCAATTTTTTACATTCTTTTCCATTTTTCTATTTTTCTTTTTCATAAAAATATATTTCTGCAACACCTTTTTAATTTTCCGAATTGACGCCTTATTTCTGCCCGCTCGTATTCTTTTCATCATTCCTTTCATTCAATATTTTTCAAAAATAATCATCATATTCTGAAAAATATTCACATTTTATTCGTTCTATGATATAATGGGAATAGATATAATATGAAAGGGAGGAGAGATCATATGATTCCTGCTGTACGCCAGGAAAAAATCCTGGAACTTTTATCCAATAACGAAATCGTTTCCACCGATTCTCTCATAAAAGAGCTTGATGTTTCTGTTTCCACGCTTCGTCGGGATCTGATGAAATTGGAAGACGAAAAAAAGATCACGCTTTTACACGGCGGTGGTGTCCGCCTGTCGCAGAAGGCCACAGAATTGAATATCTCCACAAAGCTGGAACTCAATAAGGAAGCTAAGGAAAGGATCGCGCGCAAAGCAGCCTCTCTGGTAGAAAACGGAGATACCATTTTCATGGATCCTTCCAGCACTACCTATCTGATGATCCCCTTCCTGGCAGGCAAAGATATTACCGTTGTTACCAACGGCATCTCCCATATCAATCAACTTACAGCTATGGATATTCCAAGCATTATGGTTGGCGGCTCCATCAAGAAAACCACAAATTCCTGCATCGGACCTATTACGGAAAGCACTTTAAAAACCTTCTACTTTAATAAATGCTTTCTCGGCGCCAGCGGGTTTTCCATTTCCTCTGGCATCACCAATCACGATATTCACGAAAGGGTCATCAAGCTGCTTGCGCTCAAGAACTCCTGTCAGCCCTATTTTCTTCTGGACCATACAAAATACGGCGTCATTACCATGGTACAGGTAGCCAGCCTGGAGGAATATCCTATATTAATAGATGAGATCCCAGATGATCTAAAGGATTATAACAATTTCATTCTATGCGAATAATTTTATCAGGGGCTGCACACGATGAAGGCGGCAGCCCCTGATTCTTTTCAATTATTTTTATACACAATATCCTGTTTCCATATCCACCACATTCTTCAGCGGCTCGCCTTTCCGGAAGCGTTCCAGGTTCTCCGCAAAGATGTCGCAGATCTGCGCCAGCGTTTCCGGCAGGGAGTAACCGCCGGAGACATGGGGCGTGATCAGCGCGCCGGGGGCGTTCCAAAGGGGATGATCGGCAGGGAGGGGCTCCGGATCGGTCACATCCAGGGCAGCCCCCGCGATTTTCCCAGCATAGAGAGCATCGCTCAGCGCGTCCGTGTCAACAGCAGTTCCGCGGCCCACGTTCAGGACGACTGCATTGGTGGAAAGCAGCCCGATCCGCTCCCGGTTCAGAATATGATAAGTGGATGCATTTCCCGGAAGGCTCAGCGCCACCACGTCTGCAGCGGGCAGAAGCCTGTCCAGATCCTCCAGGCCGTGGATTTCATCAGCTGCCGCTTCCTGCGGCGCCGTTTTTTCTGAAACACGCCTTCGGATTCCTATGGTATAACATCCCAGCGCTTTCATCTTTCGGGCGAAGGTTCTGCCGATGTCTCCCAGGCCGATCACAAGTACGGTGGTTCCCTGGATCACACCCACATTTCCTTCCTTTTTCCATTCCCGGCGCAGCTGATCGGCATAATACAGATTCAGCTTTTTGCGAAGCATGAAAAGACAGGCGATCATGTGCTCCGAAATAGCAAGGCCATAGGCTCCGGTCGCGTTGGTCAGTACCGCTCCCTCCGGAAGAAGGCCGGGCTCGCAATAGCCTTCCGTTCCCGCATTGTTCAGCTGGATCCACTTCAGCTTCTGCGCCCAGCGGACCTGGGATGGATCATCCAGATTTCCGAGGATCACATCCGTATCGGAAAGCAGTTCCTCCGTGATATCACTTTTCAGCCTGAAGACAGGCTGATAAGGCCCGGAAGCTTCCATGATCTGTTTCTTCTGTTCCTCCGTAAACGGCGGCGTCACTACGATTTTCATTCCTACCTCCATACTGCAGCGCATATTTGTGTCAGGGCCGCATCGATTCGGTCCCGGCAGCTTCAGGCCAGATCCGTCTGTTCTTCGTGACCGTCCAGGATCTCCATCATATCCCTGACATTTCGCGTGATATCTCCGCGAAAAACAGCAGAGCCCGCCACAATGACGTTTGCTCCTGCATCCAGCACAAGAGAGATGTTCTCCTTCGTAATGCCGCCGTCCACCTCAATGTCCACGTTCAGTCCTTTTTCCCTGATCATTTTTCTGGCCTCCCGGATCCTGGCCGTGGAGGCAGGAAGGTATCTCTGGCCGCCAAAGCCCGGCTCCACCGTCATCACAAGAAGCATATCCGCCTTATCCAGATATTTTTCCACACAACGGATCGGAGTGGCAGGCTTGACAGAAAGCCCCGCCTTCCTGCCCAGGCTGTGGATCCAGTCCAGAGTTTCCTCCACGTTGCTGCAGGCTTCCAGATGCACCGTGATGATATCCGCTCCGCTTCTGGCAAAATCAGCCGCGTAGCGGATCGGCTCTTCCACCATGAGGTGTACGTCAAAAATGATATCCGTATATTTTCTCAGAGAGGACACTACGCACATCCCGAAGGAAATGGAGGGCACAAACATGCCGTCCATGATGTCAATATGCAGATACTTCGCTCCGGCCTGCTGCACCAGATCGATCTGTTCTCCCAGCTTCGCGCAGTCCGCCGCCAGGATGGATGGAGACAGTATGTTCATACTTCCTCTTTTCTGCTGCCTAAGGGCAGCATTTCATCTGGCTGCTGCCCTGTCTGCATGGCGTTATTTCATGAATTCCTTAACTTTCGCATAGATGCCGTTTCCGTCCAGCCCGTACTTGGCCACAAGCTCGGCCGCCGTTCCGGATTCTCCGAACATATCGTTCATGCCGATGCGCAGGACGGGAGTGGGCGCCTTCTCACTGAGAGCCTCGCAGACCGCGCCGCCAAGACCGCCGATGATAGTGTGTTCTTCCGCCGTCACGACCTTTCCGGTCTTCTTCGCGGATTTTACGACCAGCTCCGTATCCAGAGGCTTGATGGTATGGATATTGATGACTTCCGCGCTGATGCCGTCGGCTGCCAGCTTCTCCGCCGCTTCCAGGGCAGAGGAAACGCAGATGCCCGTGGCCACAATGGTCACGTCGCTGCCTTCGCGCAGGAGCTCTCCCTTTCCGATTTCAAAATGATAATCCTCTCTGTCATTGATGATCGGAACCGCCGCGCGTCCGAAGCGCAGGTATACGGGACCCACATACTCAATGGCAGCCTTGACCGCAGCCCTGGCTTCCACTGCGTCGCTGGGATTGATCACCACCATGCCGGGAATGGCGCGCATCAGGGCCATGTCCTCCAGGCACTGGTGGGAAGCGCCGTCTTCACCCACGGTGATTCCTGCATGGGTAGCGCCGATCTTCACATTCAGATGAGGATAGCCGATAGAATTGCGTACTTGTTCATAGGCACGTCCCGCCGCAAACATGGCGAAGGAACTGGCAAAGGGGATTTTTCCCACGGTGGAAAGACCTGCCGCTATCCCCATCATGTCGCATTCCGCGATCCCGCAATCGATGTGGCGGTCCGGAAATGCCTTCCGAAACGCATCTGTTTTCGTAGCATTTGCCAGATCCGCATCCAGGACCACAAGGTCAGGATACTGTGCGCCAAATTCCGCCAGAGCCTTTCCATAGGCTTCTCTGGTCGCCATTTTCTGAACGGTCTTAGTTACTTCTGACATAATGCTTCACCTACTTTCTCCAAATCTGCCATTGCCACCGCGAACTGCTCGTCATTGGGGGCCTTTCCATGCCACTCCACGCTGCCTTCCATGAAGGAAACGCCCTTGCCCTTCAGGCTGTGCGCGATGATCGCGGTGGGCATGCCTTTCGTTTCCCTCGCTTCTTTGAACGCGGCGCGCAGTTCATCGAAATCATGCGCGTTCACGTTGATCACATGAAAATTGAAGGCTTCAAATTTTTTATCAATGGGATACGGAGAGCAGACCTTATCGATGGGTCCGTCAATCTGCAGGCCGTTGTTGTCCACGATCACCACCAGGTTATCCAGCTTGTGGAAGCCGGCGAACATGGATGCCTCCCAAACCTGGCCTTCTTCGATCTCTCCGTCTCCGAGCAGGGTATAGACCCGGTAATCTCTGTTGTCCAGCTTGCCGCCGAGCGCCATCCCCACTGCCGCGGAAATGCCCTGTCCCAGGGAGCCGCTGGACATGTCCACTCCGGGTGTATACTGCATACAGGGATGCCCCTGCAGATAAGAGCCGAGATGCCTGAGTGTGGTCAGATCCTCCACCGGGAAATATCCTCTGTGCGCCAGAGTGGAGTACAGTGCAGGGGCGTTGTGCCCCTTGGAAAGCACGAAACGGTCCCGTTCCGGCATATTCGGGTTCTTAGGATCGATGTTCATCTCTTCAAAATAGAGATAGGTAAAGATGTCCGCTGCAGACAGGGATCCGCCGGGATGTCCGCATTTCGCGCTGTGCACGCCGATGATTATCCCCTTGCGGATCTCGTTCGCCATTTTGGCGAGTTCAAGATTCTCCATGAAATTTTCCTCCGTCTTTCTATTTGGAAACCGCCCGGCCATTTAAGGCTGTGCCGGGAAGCTCCAGTCGGGCCGCCATCAGACAGCCCCGCGTGGCTTACTCAGTTTACCCTATTTTACCCCTGTTTGTCCATAGTAAGCGTGCGCGCCGTGTTTTCTGTAGTAATGCTTGTCCTGAAGCTCCTGCGGAGCGGGCTGGATGCGGGGATTGATGACCTCCGCGCGGTAGGCCATTTTGGCCACTTCCTCAAGAACGACTGCGTTATGCACGGCTTCATGGGCATCCTTGCCCCAGGCAAAAGGACCGTGATTCTTACAGAGGACTGCCGGAACAGCAGTCGGATCCTTTCCCATCGCCTTAAATTCATTTACGATCAGATGACCGGTATTTTCCTCATAGGCCTCTTCGATCTCCTCTTTGGTCAGACAGCGCAGGCAGGGAACCTCTCCGTAAATATAGTCCGCATGAGTGGTTCCGTAGCAGGGGATGCCCCTTCCGGCCTGCGCCCAACTGGTCGCGTAGGAGGAATGGGTGTGGACGATCCCTCCGATCGCGGAAAACGCTTTGTAGATCTCCACATGAGTTGCGGTATCGGAGGAGGGGTTATACCTCCCTTCCACCTTTTTCCCGTTCAGGTCCACGATGACCATGTCGTCCGGCGTGAGTTTGTCATAGTCCACGCCGCTTGGCTTGATGGCAAAGAGACCGCTCTCCCTGTCGATCTCGCTCACATTTCCCCATGTAAAGGTCACAAGCCCGTATTTGGGAAGCAGCATATTTGCTTCATATACTCTTTTTTTCAGTTCTTCTAACATTGTTTATGCCTTTCTGGACCGGGCCCTTTTCCAGAGCCCGGTTCCTTTCAATACCAGATGGCCTGCCGTTTCCTATATAAGGGATTCCACAGCCGCCTTTTCAATGGGAAGACCGGCCGTATAGCGCTTCACGAATACGTTGAAGCCTTCCACATCCTTCTCATCGGGATTCAGGGTTATGCCCTCCTGTCCTGCAAATACGGCACGATTCAG
>DWYY01000159.1 GCA_019118445.1 Candidatus Eisenbergiella merdipullorum
GCGGGAAGGGACAGCGCCTGCCGCCTGATTTCCTCTGCCGGCACCTGCATCCGTGCCGCGCGGACACGTTCCCGCGCATGCTCTGCGAGCCGGTCAAGGATGGTTTCTCCTTCCCTCATGCCTGTTCCTCCTTCCGGTTGCTGACCTCGATCATCTTGTTCAGGACCGCCAGCGCCTTTCCGGAATCGATCAGCTCTCCGGCAAGGGCAATTCCCTCCCTAAGGCTCTCCGCCTTTCCGCCGATGTAAAGGGAAGCGCCCGCATTCATCAGCACCGCGTCCCTCTTATGCCCCTTTTCTCCATTCAGAATGGCAAGGGTGATCTTCGCATTTTCCTCCGGCGTCCCGCCCTCCAGGTCGGATTTGCTGCAGCGCTCGATGCCGAACTCCTCCGGCGTGATCACATAGGATTTGAACCATCCGTCCTTGATCTCACAGACAGAGGTGGGGGCGGTTACGGAGATTTCATCCAATTTTTCCTGCCCGTAGACCACCATGCCGCGGCGGACGCCCAGATTGATGAGCACCTGCGCCAGCGGTCCTACCAGATAATCGTCATACACGCCCAGAAGCTGCATGGTGGGCGTTCCCGGATTGGTCAGCGGCCCAAGGATATTGAATACGGTACGGAACCCCAGCTCCTTCCGGATGCCCGCCACATACCGCATGGAGGTGTGATACTCCTGCGCGAAGAAAAAGCACATGCCGGCTTCCTTCAGCAGCTCAATGCAGCGCGCCGGACTCTGCCGGATGTTCACGCCCAGCGCCTCCAGGCAGTCCGCCGTCCCGCACTTGGAGGAAGCGGCCCGATTGCCGTGTTTTGCCACCTTCATGCCGCCCGCCGCGGCCACCAGCGCGGAGGTGGTGGAAATGTTGAAACTGTGGGCGTTATCGCCTCCCGTTCCCACAATCTCAAAGATCTCCATCCCCGTATCCACCCGGATGGCATGATCCCGCATGGCCGCCGCGCACCCGGCGATCTCATCCGTCGTCTCCGCCCTGGCGCTCTTGGTGGAAAGCGCCGCAAGAAAGGCCGCGTTCTGCGTCTGCGAAGTCTCCCCGCTCATGATCTCATTCATCACCGCATAGGCCTCGTCATAGGTCAGGTCCTCTTTGTTCACGATTTTTACGATTGCTTCTTTGATCATAATTCTGTCTCCTTTATAAAATTTGCGAGCATCTTTTTTCCGTCAGGCGTCATGATCGACTCCGGATGGAACTGTACGCCGTAGATGGGATATTCTCTGTGCTGCACCGCCATCACTTCGCCGTCGTCCGTTTTCGCGGTGACTTTCAATTCCTCCGGCATGGCGGAGGGTTCCGCCGCAAGGGAATGATAACGCGCCACCAGGGTCCTTTCCGGGCATCCTTTAAAAAGAGAGCAGGCTCCATCCAGGATGATCTCCGACTGCTTTCCGTGCATCAGCCGCTTCGCATAGCCGATCTTTGCCCCAAATGCGGCGCAGACTGCCTGATGCCCCAGACAGACACCCAGAATGGGGATCCTGCTTCCCAACTTTTGTACCGTCTCTATCAGAACGCCGGCGTCCTCCGGCCTTCCGGGTCCGGGGGAAAGGATGATGTGCGTCGGATTCAGCGCTCCGATCTCCTCCACCGTCAGCTCGTCATTTCGGATCACCCGGATGTCCGGCTCGATCTCCCCGATGAGCTGGTAGAGGTTATAGGAAAAACTGTCGTAGCTGTCGATGAGTAAGATCACAGGTCCGCCTCCTTTGCTCTCTTCATGGCGTTTACCACCGCCTTCGCCTTATTGATGCATTCTTCATATTCCTTCTCCGGGACCGAATCCGCCACGATCCCCGCGCCGCTTCTTACAAATACCTTTCCGCCCTTTTTGTAGGCGATCCGGATCGCGATGCAGGTATCCATGTTTCCGGCGAAATCAATATAGCCGATCGCGCCGCCGTAAATCCCCCGCTTGTTGTTCTCCAGCTCTCCGATCAGCTGACAGGCCCGGATCTTGGGCGCGCCGGAGAGGGTTCCCGCGGGAAGCACCGCCTCCAGCGCATCCAGGGCGTCGCAGTCCTTGCGGATCTGCCCGCGCACCGTAGAACCGATGTGCATCACGTGAGAAAACCGTTCGATGCTGTGCAGCTTCTCCACCTGCACGCTTCCGAACTCGCTCACCTTTCCCAGATCATTCCTGCCAAGGTCCACCAGCATGTTGTGCTCCGCAAGCTCCTTTTCATCGGAAAGCAGCTCTGTCTCCAGAGCCAGATCTTCTTCCTCCGTCCTTCCTCTCGGCCTGGTCCCCGCCAGCGGGAAGGTATGCAGCACGCCGTCCTCCAGCTTCACCAGTGTTTCCGGAGACGCCCCCGCCACTTCCACATCCGTTCCGGAAAAATAGAACATATAGGGCGACGGGTTCATGGTCCTCAGGATGCGGTAGGTATTGAACAGGCTTCCCTCGAAGGGAGCTTCCAGACGGTTGGAAAGTACAATCTGAAAAATATCTCCCTCCCGTATGTGCCGCTTCGCCGCCTCTACCATGTCGCAGAACCGCTTTTTATCAAATAACGGGGTCACCTCTCCAAGAAGATGCCCGCCCGGCTCATGCTTCTTTTCTCCGGTCCTAAGCAGCGTGGCGAGCTGTTTCAGCTCCATGACCGCCCGGTTGTATGCCGTCTCCGGCTCCGTCAGAGAGATGTTCGCCATCAGGATGATCTTCTGACGGAAATTGTCAAAAGCGATCACCTTATCAAAAAGCATCAGGTCCACATCCTTAAAGTTTTCCGTATCCTCCGCCCCGGTCCGCACCGACGGTTCCCTATATCCCAGATAGTCGTAGGAAAAATATCCCACCAGGCCTCCGGTAAAAGGCGGCAGATAAGAAAACCGCGGGCTTCTGTGATCCGCAAGGATCTGTCTGAGATAGGCCGACGGGTCGTCGGTCTGAAACCGGATGCTCCCCGCCTTCATCTCCCCGTCCCTGCAGGTGATCTCCATCTTGGGGTCAAACCCGAGAAAGGTGTAGCGTCCCCATCGTTCATCCTGATGCGCCGACTCCAGCAGATAGCAGTGGGACGACATACTTTTCAGGATATCCAGGGCCTCGATGGGCGTACAGATATCCGACAGGATCTCGCAGGAAACCGGAAGCACCCGGTATTTTCCTTCCGCCGCAATTCTTCTGATCTCATTCATTTCCGGTAAAAACTTCATCTTTCCCTCCGTTTTGAAACAGCCGTCTGCCGGGGCTTGCATAAAAAAACGCCCCTGACAGATAGATACCATCTGTCAAGGACGAATCATACAAAAATAATCCGCGGTGCCACCTTGAATTCACAGGAACGACCCTGTGCGCTTAGCAGGATACCAGCATATCCCCGGCAACTGACGTGTGCCTGCACGTTGCAGAATACTCTGTGATCGGACAACATTGACAGACAATTCTGTCGGACAACCTTATCCTGTCACATTTGACTGCACCCTCAGCGGTCCATTTGACAACTTGTTTCTCACCTGACTCTCAGCGCCGCAGGCTCTCTGTAAAGGCATCATTGCCGTTATCTCCGCTTCAACGGTTTGGCGTATTAAATTGGTATCAGGCTATCACAGTCGTTCCGGGATGTCAACCCCCAAATTTTTTGAAACATCCCACAATTTTTTGAAACGGCCCCGGAACATTTCCGGAATAACCCGGTTTTCACCCCCGCATGATCCCGGCAAGCCAGTCAAATACGCCCGCCACGTCCAGCCGTCCGAAGCCGAATGTCCGGTTCGGATAGCTCTGCGACGCATCTCTTGCCGCGCCGCGCACCAGAAAATTGATCAGGCCGGTCCCGTTGATATCCGGGTAATTCTGATCCGGGACACACCACTGGAAAAGCTGCGCGCAGGCTCCCGCCGTAATGGCGGCAGCAAGAGAAGTGCCGGAGGCGGTCCCGATCAATGCGCTGCCCTGCAGCCTTCCCGCCGCCACGGAGATATCCACACCGGGAGCCGTAAGCTCCGGCTTGATCCTCCCGTCCAGGGCAAAACCACGTCCTGAATTTACATAAAAGCTGTTATTTCTGCTGTTGTAGGCGGATACCGCCAGCACATCCTGCGCATAGGAGGGAGAAGTCAGCGTAGTGTCCGGGCTGGGCCGCAGAAATTCCACGGTCCCTTCCACAAACTGCCGTAAGGGGAGCCACATATGGAAAGCGCCGTAGCCCTCCGCCTCCTGCACCAGCCGAAACGTCCAGACGCCGGCAGCAGGCTCTTCCAGCCGCAGCACCGCCACTTCGCCTCCCGCGGCAAGGTCGTTTAACTGATAATCGATCCGGATCCTCGTTCTCCCATATACAAAAGAGTATTCCACCTCCCGCTCCAGGCGGCTGCTGATAACGGGGATCTCTTCTCCGCCGGGCGAACGAACCATGACCGCAAAATAGGAGGGCAGATTTCCCCAGATTTCCATCAGAAATCCTTTTGTCCCTTCTCCCACGCGCAGTTCAATATCCTCCGATTCCCGATCTATAATGGTCCCCGCATAATGATGGGCGGAATTTCCCTCATTTCCTCCGGAAACCACCACCACCCGGTTGATGTCCGATCCCACCTCGGAAAGGTAGCGGGAAAGGGCTGAATTCGCCCTGTGATCCCCGAAGCTTCTTCCGATCCCCAGACAGATACAGAGGGGCCTGACAAATGGCACGGCAAAGGAGTTCAGGTATTTGACCGCAAGGACGATATCGTTGGACTCATAGGCAGGCACACCCTCCGGGATCAGGTAAAAATCCAGCAGATACTGCTTTGCCTGCTTCAGCTTCACCACCACGATATCCGCATCCGGCGCCGCACCCAGAAAATCCAGGCCGCCGTTTACGGCGCTGCCCGCGGCGGCGGAGGCCATCCTGGTCCCATGGCCGTTTTCATCCGTGACGGGTACGGCTTCCAGGGGATTTTCCAGGGATAGCGCCGCATTGATCTGTTCCCTGGTATATTCGCTGCCGTAATAGAAGCCCTCCGGCGGCGTTCCCGTCTGATCGGTCTGATCCCAGATTGCCAGGATACGGCTGCTCCCGTCCTGCCTCCGGAATACGGGATTGCGGTAATCGATCCCCGTATCCGCAAAACCGATCACCACATTCCTGCCGGTGAGCGTCAGAGGCTCCCCCTGCAGCTCCACAATGCCGCTTTTTATAAGCGGCTGCGGATCGAAGCTCTGCCCTTGCGCCCCCCATACAAAATCATCGGCCAGGCCGTACAGTTCCGTTACATAGCGGTACTGATACCCAGAAAAAGAAAGCGGCGGCAGGTTTTCGCGGTTAAAATAAACCGACCAGAGCCTGCCGCTCACCGGCACAAAGCAGAAGGCATCGCTGGATACTTCCTCCTCCAACGTGCCCTCCGGCAAAATATAGTAGGTGAGAAAATCCTGAAAATCCTCGGAAAGGATCATATCCCTGCAAGTCATTGCAAGCGCTCCAGCCTTTTTTACATATATATGACGCCAGCCTTCTCACCGTGACCGGAACCCGGCATAAATCCCTTCCTTTTCTCAGCCATTGGACGAGGCCGCACGCTCCGGCAGCGCATATCCCGCTCCCCGGATCTCGATCTTGGGGCCTCCCGTCCCTTCGATATAGTCCTTCGTGATCGTCACCCTGCCGATGTTGTCATCTTTCGGGATCTCGTACATGATATCCAGCATGAAATCCTCAATGATCGCGCGCAGCGCTCTGGCACCGGTATCCTTCTTCATCGCTTCATCCGCGATCGCACCCAGGGCGTCGTCGTCAAATTCCAGGTCCACCTCATCCAGGGCAAGCAGCTTCTGATACTGCTTGAGGATCGCGTTCTTGGGCTCCTTTAATATCCGGATCAGCATATCCCTGGTCAGCCCCTGCAGGGTGCAGATGATGGGAAGCCTTCCCAAAAATTCCGGGATCATGCCGAAGTTCCTCAGATCTTCCACCGTCACCTTGGACAGGATATCCGGATCCTTATCATATTTATCCTTCAGTTCTCCGCCGAAGCCCATGGTCGACTGTTTCGACAGACGCTGCTTGATCACATTTTCCAGATCCGGGAAAGCGCCGCCGCAGATGAACAGGATATTCTTCGTGTTCACAGTGGCGAGCGGGACCATAGCGTTCTTACTGTTGGCTCCAACCGGCACCTCCACTTCCGCGCCTTCCAGGAGCTTGAGCATTCCCTGCTGCACGGACTCACCGCTGACATCCCGTGAAGTGGTATTTTTCTTCTTCGCGATCTTGTCGATCTCATCGATAAAAATAATACCTTTCTCCGCGCGCTCCACATCGTTGTCCGCCGCGGCGAGCAGCTTGGACACCACGCTCTCGATGTCATCTCCAATATACCCTGCTTCCGTCAGGCTGGTGGCATCCGCGATGGCGAGCGGCACGTCCAGAAGCCTTGCGAGGGTCTTTACCAGATAAGTCTTTCCCGAACCGGTGGGGCCGATCATGAGGATATTGGACTTCTCGATCTCAATATCGTCCATGGTGTTCGTCGCCACCCGCTTATAATGGTTGTAAACTGCCACAGAAATGATCTTCTTCGCCTTTTCCTGGCCGATCACATATTCGTCCAGGCTGGCTTTGATCTTGTGCGGCGCGGGAATATTCTTGATATTGAAAACGGGTTCCTGGGCATTGTCCTTTTCCTTCGCCTTCTTTTTGATCTTCTGCTTGTTCGGAATGCCGCCGGTTCTCTGCAGGTCGGACAGATTTACAAAACTGATGTTGGGATATTTCCCGTCCTTATTCATGTTGTTGAGCATGTTCATCAGCTGAGGATTGTTCAGAAGCCCCTGATAATCATACTGGCTCACTGCATCCATCGTCCGATGCATGCAGTCGTCGCAGACACATATGTTGTTGGGAAGGTGGTACATCTTCCCCGCCTTGCTTTCCGGCCTGCGGCAGATGAAGCAAACGTCCTCGTATTTCGATTCCTTATCGTCCGTCTTTTCTCCACCTTTCTCAGCGCTTTTTCCACTGTCTTCCGTCGGCTTTTCTTTCTCCGGATCAGTTTCGGAAGTCTCCTCCACTTCCCCGCTCTCATCCGTCCCGGAAGTCATTTCCTTTTTATTTTCATCTTCTCTATTTTCAAAATCGTTCATTTGCGTTCCTTTCCGCCGTTCATACGGCATATCCCATGCTTCCTTAAAACTGTTTTCATTATAAAACATGGTCTACTGACACACAAGTGAACTTTCTATAAAAACAATAAAGAAAAATAACGCTTATCCTGTCCGCATCTTTACCTTCTGCCTTTTGCGAATACAGCTATTCCTGCCACCGTCAAAAATGCCTGAGACACCGGCATTGCTATCCATACTCCGTTCATTCCCATATAGGAAGAAAAGGCCATCAGGGAAACCGGCGTAAACAATAGCGGATCCAGATATACCAGTACATTGGATATCCCGGCCCTGCCAGAAGCATAACAATAGGAGCAGACATACTTCACCACGGCCTTTAAAAGATAGGATGCCGAGTATATCACAAACCCGCTTTTCATCATCCTCCCGGCAGCATCGGACACATGAAACAGTACCGGCATGACTGCGATCCATAAAGGCGTCAACGCTGCAAATGCTGCCGACAGAATAAAAAGGATAAGCAATGCGGTTTTCATCGCGTGTTTTTTCTGTCTTTCATCGCCGGAACCGGTACAGTAGCTTATGACCGGCTGTATCCCGTCGCATACTCCCTGAAAGATATAGTCAAATGTATATACCGCATAGCTCATCACGGCATACGCCGCCACGCCGGCTTCTCCGCCTGTATGCAATGCGGCATAGTTTGTAAACATCAGAACCAGAGAAGGAACAAAGTTGATCCCGAAAGGTGCTGCGCTGTTTCTGATAATTCCCGAAATCAGATGCCGGTCCGGCTTTGCATCCCGCTCCTTCCTGACTGAAAAAAAGCCTCCTGCCGCTACAGCAAACTGTGACAGGACCGTCGCCGCCGCCACACCATACATCCCCAGAGGATCCACAAGAAAAATGTCCAACAGGATGTGCAGCACAACACCCGCAAAAGAATAGAACATGCTAAGCATAGGATTCCGATCATTTCTCAGGATAACGACTATCCCGGCTCCGCATATTTGTACGGGAGCGCCCACTGATATCATAACGGCGTATTGCTCCGATAAGAAAAGAACATTTCCCTCTGCCCCCATCCCCTTCAGCAATGGCGTATATAAAAACAGGAGGAAGAAAGACGTTATAATCCCGGCGACAGGAAGCAGCAGCAGCGTTGTGTTTTTAATGATTTCGGCCTGCCTGTTTTCCCCTTTTCCCCTCAAGTCGTTCAGAAGAACGGAACCGCCCATCCCTATTCCTGTGCCGAGCGCCGCGGTCAGGGCCACGATCGGCCATACGATATTGATTGCCGCAAGGCCGTCGTCTCCCATGATCCTTCCGATAAACAGCCCGTCAATGTTGGCATTTGTTCCGACGATGACCATGGAAATAACGGCTGGTATCATGTATCCCGATAATCGAAAGGTTACATTGCTTTCCTGACGGGCTATTTCCTTTCCCCGCTTCATCTTCCCGTCTGTCCCATCCTGGGAAGAGCGCCCATCCGGTCATATCCCGCGCCGAACCGGGTGATTTTCACGGTATCCCCCTTTATTGAGAATACATCAAACGCTGTTTCCGTGATCGTTCCGACCTTCCGTTCCGGACAGGACGGACACCATGCCCACGCGCATGCCGATTGCGTCGTAACCGTCAGAATACCGTCGTCATAGAGCAGGTTGTCATAATGGACGTGTCCCGCTATATGGCAGACAACATTTCCTGCCTTCTTCATCGCAGCATGAAGCCGCGGTCCGTTTATCAGATCATAATATGGCTTGATCCCTGCAGGATATCCCTCCGAACCGTATATTCCCTGATTGCAGACCGGCCCGTGACAGACTACGATCACATATCTGTCCGTATGAAGCGCCTCTTTCTCAAACCATCCGGCCTGCCTGTCCGATACGGCGTACATCCATCCCTGATACTGCCCGTTTTGATCCTGTCTGTAATCCCCGTCGCTCACATCCAGAAATACGAATCGGAAACCGCAGCCCGCCGGATCGATATAGTAATAATTTTCCCGTCCGGGGGCATATTTCATGCAGATATCATGCATTTCTTCCGGCAGGATCACATATTTCCTGTTATCCCATCCCTCATCCGTACAATTTCCCAGAGCGTTGTCATGATTCCCCACGCAACTGTAAACCGGCACGGACAGTGCGTACAGGGCATCCATATATTCTCTCTGGCTCTCCCGGATGACTTCCGGATCCGGATGGTAATCATTGCCGATATCTCCCCCGTTGATGACCATACGGATGTCCGGGCACCTGTCAAGGATATACTGAATGGAACCTACCGCGTCAACGGCATGTTCATATTCAGCCATATCCCTGACCCGTCCCTCCCTCACCGAAAACTCATTCATCCTGTTATGCGGATCGGTAATGAAAACAAAATTTAAAGGCGCGTTAAATCTGTTGATCGCATCGATCTTTTCCTGATAATGATCCGTAAGATATGTGATATCCTTCATAAGCATGTCCTCTATGTTGATTTTCCTTTCTCCTGCGATTCACTTTTCCTGATTTCCGGTAAATATCCGATGTTATCGATCACCATTTCCGTATATCGCTTCAGGATCCGTCTGTCCGCTTCCTGATCGGCAACTCCGATCGCCTTTATCCCTCCGTTTCCTGCAAATTCCATGTCCGTTACAGTATCTCCTACCATAACCAGCTCTTCTTTTTTCATGCCGTATTTATTTATAATCTCCTGGATTAAATAGGGATCCGGTTTGGGATGTCCTCTGTCATCATCATCCGTATATATTTCGTCAAAATACTGCCTTATTTTCAGCTCGTCAAGACATCTGCCGGTTATCTCACGGCAGTCCGTTGTGACCAAAAATATCCTGACGCCGCTTTCTTTCAGCCTGCGAAATACC
>DWYY01000017.1 GCA_019118445.1 Candidatus Eisenbergiella merdipullorum
TTTTACAGATAAGGGTCAGGCTTTTCTGACCGGCAGAGAGGAGAAAAAAGTTATGTACTGCACACGTAAGGTAACCGAAGGAGTAACCTGGATCGGAGGAAGCGACAGGCGTCTGGCGCTGTTTGAAAATCTGTTTCCGATTCCGCGCGGAGTGGCCTACAATTCCTATCTGATTCAGGATGAGGCGACCGCTGTGATCGATACCGTTGACAGCTCCATTTCCCGCCAGTTCTTTGAGAACATTCAGCATGAGCTGGGAGACAGAAAGCTGGACTATCTGATCGTTAACCACATGGAGCCGGATCACTGCGCGAATATCGCGGAGCTTCTGCTTCGTTATCCTGATATGAAGATCGTTGGAAACGCCAAGACCTTTAATATGATTCAGCAGTTTTATGGACTGGATCTGAAGGATCAGGCGATCGTGGTAAAGGAAGGAGACAGCATTTCTCTGGGAAGCCGGAAGCTGAGCTTCTACTTTGCACCCATGGTACACTGGCCTGAGGTTATGGTGGCATATGAAGAGACGGAAAAGATCCTGTTCTCTGCGGATGCATTCGGAAGCTTCGGCGCTCTGAACGGCAATATTTTCAATGACGAGCTGGACTTTGATAAGGACTGGCTGGATGACGCCCGCCGTTATTACGGCAACATCGTGGGCAAGTACGGCCCGCAGGTGCAGGCAGCGTTAAAGAAGCTTTCCGGTCTGGATATCGCGGTGATCTGCCCGCTTCACGGTCCCGTGTGGAGAAACGATCTGGGCTACCTGCTTGAAAAGTATGATCTCTGGAGCAGATATGAGCCGGAAGAGAAGACCGTTGCGATCCTGTACGCTTCCATGTACGGCGACACGGAGAATGCTGCCAATATTCTGGCTGCAAAGCTGGCGGAGGCCGGCGTGAAGAACATCGCCATGCACGATGTTTCCAGCACTCATGTGTCCACGCTGATCGGCGAGGTGTTCCGCTGCAGCCATCTGGTGCTTGCGGCTCCCACCTACAATAATGGCATTTATCCGGCCATGCTGAATTTCCTGCATGACTGCAAGGCCCTGAACCTGCAGAACCGCACCATCGGACTGGTCGAGAACGGTACCTGGGGACCTGTTGCCGCAAAGCAGATGAAGGAAATCCTGGATGGTTTGAAGAACATGAACGTCCTGGAGCCTGTCGTCACCCTGAAGTCCGCGCTGAACGACGCGTCCCTGGAGCAGCTTGAGACGCTGGCCGGAGCGATTGCGGCTTCCCTGGCGGAATAAGCCTGTTATGGTGAAGCGGGGTCTTTAGGAAAGAAAAATAAGGGATCGAAAAGGGGGAACCGGTTATGAAAATGGATAAAATTGATTTTCATAATGTGGAAGAGATCATAAAGACGGAAAATGGATATCGCTTATCCAGACTTCCTCAGACAACGGCAAACAGGCTGGATGAAGGCACTGCCGATGTGTCCTGCTCTGGCACTGGCGTGGAACTGCGGTTTAAGATCAAGGGGGATGCCGCGGTTCTGAGGCTGAGGGCGGATAAAGGGGCGGAAGTGAGAGCGGCATATATCTATTACGGCGCTTTTCAGGGCGGCTGGGAGAATTCTTCCCGTATCATCCTGTCGGAAGAGACCGCAGTGCGCATTGAACGCCCTAAAAATCTGGAAATCATGAAGCGCGTCACAGCAGAAAGAAAACTGGGATTTGATCCGGAGGTGGTGCGGTTAGTGTTGCCATCCGGCATCTGCTATTACCTGGGAGCAGAGGGGGAAATCGAAGCTCCCTCTGCGGCGGATTATCCGGATAAAACCTACCTTGCGTATGGTTCCTCCATCACACACGGGAGCCTGGCGCTTGCCATGCCTTACTCCTATCCTTTCCAGATCGCGCAGCGGTTCGGCTGCGACTATATCAATCTGGGACATGCCGGGCGCGCGCGGGCGGAAAAGCCTATTGCGGAATATATCGCGGCGCGGCCTGACTGGGATTTTGCCTCTGTTGAACTCGGAATTAATATGCTGGGCTTCTCGGAGGAAGACTTCGAGAGAAGAGTGAGGGATTTTCTTGCAGTGTTAGCAGAGGATGGAAGGCCGGTATTTGTAACAAGTATCTTTGGCTTCCTCGGCGGGGATCAGGAAAAAGCGGCAAAATTCCGCAGGATTGTGCGGGACTGCAGCGGCGGGAACCTGATCTTCACGGATGGATTGGAGCTTTTGGACGATCCGGCAAAAATCTCCGAGGATCTGGTCCATCCTTCTCTGGAGGGAATACGGCAGATCGCTGATCGGTGGTATGAAATCATGAGAAAGCATCTGAATACAATTATCTGAGGACACCGGCTGTGTTTTCGCATAAAAGCGAAGGCATAGCCGGTTTTGTAATACTGGGATGCATATAGTTCCTATCAGAAATGGGATGACGGCTGCATTTAAAATAAAAAAAGCGGAAACCATGATAAATGGTGACTCCGCTTCCTAAATAGCGAGAGGGGGATTCGAACCCTCGACACTACGGGTATGAACCGTATGCTCTAGCCAACTGAGCTATCTCGCCATATATATGGGACCTATAGGGCTCGAACCTATGACCCTCTGCTTGTAAGGCAGA
>DWYY01000018.1 GCA_019118445.1 Candidatus Eisenbergiella merdipullorum
GATCCCACGCTCCTGCGGTCTTTTTCTTTCGGAAGGAGTGTGCTATACTTCCTTTTATAGGCGGTTCGAAACCTCATATTTTATTCATTGATGGGAGGGTCTCATGATGAAACGTATTCCTCTTGGGAAAAGCGGTATTCTGGTGCCTTCGGTTGCGGTAGGATGTAGGCGAATCTGCGATGTAGAGGAGAAGCAGGCAGAGGCGCTGCTGGATACCGCGCTGGAACTGGGCTGCAACTTTTTTGATCATGCGGATATCTATGGGCAGGGCGCCTGCGAGAGCCGTTTCGCTCAGGCGATCCACATGTCCCCTTCTGTGAGGGAAAAAATCATTCTTCAATCCAAGTGCGGCATTGGGCCGGGGAGGATGTACGACAGCTCCAAAGAGCATATCCTGTCTTCAGTGGACGGGATTTTAGGGCGGCTTCAGACCGAATATCTGGATGTGCTTCTGCTGCATCGGCCGGATGCGCTGGTGGAGCCGGAAGAGGTGGCGGAAGCGTTCGACATTCTGTATCGTTCCGGCAAGGTGCGCTTCTTTGGCGTATCCAATCACCGTTCGTCCCAGATCCGTCTTTTGCAGAAATATGTGAAGCAGCCGCTGGTAGCGGATCAGCTGCAGTTCTCCATTGTCAATTCTTCCATGGTTCAGATCGGCATGGAAGCGAATATGGGCACGGACGGAGCGGTGGACAGGGACGGCGGCGTCCTGGATTTCTGCAGGGAAAACGAAATCACGATCCAGACCTGGTCGCCGTTCCAGTACGGCTATCGTTCAGGTGTTTTTCTGGGAAATCCGAAATTCCGGGAGCTCGATGACGCAATCGGTGAGCTGGCGCAAAAATACGGGACGACGGATACCGCTGTGGCGGCCGCATGGATCCTGCGCCATCCGGCGAAGATGCAGCTGGTGGCTGGAACGACGAAGCCTTCCCGGCTGAAAGAGATCTGCCAGGCTGCGGATCTGATGCTTACCAGGGAAGAGTGGTATCGCCTGTATCTGGCGGCAGGTCACATGCTTCCTTAAAAAAGCCTTTTCAACGAAAACAGGACGGATAAAACAGGTACCGCCGCATCGGCAGATGAATGCCGGCGCGGCGGTACGGTTTTGTCCGTTTTTATTTGAAAATGGGATTCAGCCGAAGGCTGATTTCCCGTATGCCTTACATGCGCTTCGTAACCAGCTTTGCAGCCTCGCCGCCCAGCATCGGGAGGAAGGCGAGCACCAGCGCCATGATGATCTCGTCAAAGGTGAGAGCCACGGTGCTGAATACCGGATTCAGGAAAGGCACGTAGATGCTGGCGATCATGAACAGCATGGATACCAGCACGCACTTGTTCAGGTAGCTGTTTTCAAAGACCTTCATCTTAAAGATGGAGGTGGATTCGGAACGTGCGGAGTAAGCGCGCAGCAGCTCGCCCAGAACCAGGGTGAGGAAGCAGGCGGTTCTCGCAACCTCCAGAGAGTCATGAACAAGCAGTCCATAGACGAAGGAACCGAGGGTGCCGAGCGCCAGAGCGACGCTCTGGATCAGAACGGCCACGGTCATCTTCTTATCCACAATGGGTTCGGAAGGATCGCGGGGCTTGCGGTTCATGGTACCGGGCTCTTCCTTTTCCATACCAAGCGCGAAGGCCGGGAAGGCGTCCGTGATCAGGTTAATGGAAAGTAGCTGGATTGCCACCAGAGGCGTGGGCAGATTGGTGAGCATGGCTAGGAAAATAACCAGGATCTCACCGATGTTACAGGAGAGCAGGAAGCCTACCACCTTACGGATGTTGGCGTAAATGGTACGGCCCTCCGCAACGGCGCGCACGATGCTCGCGAAGTTGTCGTCGGTCAGGATCATGTCCGCCGCTTCCTTGGATACGTCGGTTCCGGTGATACCCATTGCCACACCGATGTCGGCATGCTTCAGGGAAGGAGCGTCGTTAACGCCGTCGCCGGTCATGGCAGCGATGTTGCCGTTTGCGCGGACAGCGTCCACCAGGCGAACCTTATGCTCCGGAGATACGCGGGCGAAAACATTGGTGGTTTTCACACATTCACGAAGCTGTTCGTCAGTCATTTCATTGATCTCCCGGCCTTCCACCGTTCTGTCGGTTTCGATGCCGAGCTGGGCGCCGATGGCGCTTGCGGTGATCTTGTGGTCTCCGGTGATCATTTTCACCTGGATGCCGGCGGTCTTGCAGACGTCGATGGCCTCCTTCGCTTCTTCACGGGGCGGGTCGATCATGCCGACCAGGCCGACGAAGATCAGGTCGTTTTCAGATTCCGGTGAAGGATCCGCCTTGTCCATGAGACGGTAAGCAACACCGATCACGCGCAGAGCGGACTGGGCCATACCCTGGTTGACGCCCAGGATTTCTTCCCGCTTCGCGTCCGTAAGAGGATTAACGGTTCCGTTTTCTTCGATTCTCGTACAACGGCGGAGCAGCTCATCCGGAGCGCCCTTGGTGTACATGGTGATGGAATCGCCGATTTTATGGAAGGTGGACATGAGCTTTCTGTCCGAATCAAAGGGAATCTCCTGTACGCGGGGATACTTGGCTTCCCATTCGGCTTTCTTCATGCCGTGCTTGTAGGCAAGAACCACCATGGCGGCTTCCGTAGGATCGCCAACGATGGTCTGCTTGTCGGGATCATAGGTGGCGTCGTTGCACAGCAGCGCGCCTTCAATCAGACGGTCCGGATAGGAAGCGGGCGTGCTGCCGGCCTCGTCGGTGATCTCACCCTCCGGGCTGTAGCCTGTTCCGCTTACATTATAATGGCCGGAAGCGTCATACATTTTCTGGATGGTCATCTTGTTCTGGGTCAGCGTTCCGGTCTTATCCGAACAGATAACCGTGGTGCTTCCCAGCGTTTCCACCGCGCTTAAGCGCTTGATGATGGCATTGCACTTGACCATCTTCTGCATGCCCATGGCGAGTACCACCGTAACGACGACGGTCAGGCCTTCCGGAATGGCGGCGACGGCCAGGGAAACGGAGGTCATGAAGATATCGAACAGCTCCATGCCGTGAAGCAGGCCGAGCAGGAAAATGACTACGCAGATGGCGAGGCATACGATACCGAGCACCTTTCCCAGGCTGTCCAGCTTTTTCTGGAGCGGGGTGGATTCGTCGGGCGTATCGTTAAGCATGCCGGCGATATTTCCCATCTGGGTCTGCATGCCGGTTTCCGTGATGATACCGCGTCCGCGGCCATAGGTGATAACCGTTCCCATGTAGCCGCAGTTGATGCGGTCGCCCAGGCTGGCGTCTTCTGCAAGAACGGCGGAAGCGTCCTTTTCCACGGGAACGGATTCTCCCGTGAGAGCGGCTTCGTCAATTTTCAGGTTGACGGATTCAATCAGCCGCAGGTCGGCGGGAACATAATCGCCTGCTTCCAGGATGGCAACATCTCCGGGCACCACGTCGGAGGAAGGAACCTCTATGATCTGTCCGCCGCGCAGAACCTTTGCGTGAGGGCTCGCCATTTCCTTTAACGCCTTCAGCGCGTTGCTCGCCTTGTTTTCCTGATAAACGCCCAGGAAGGTGTTCAGGACGACGATGGCAAGGATGATGACACCCTCCAGCGCCTCTCCCAGGAAAATGGAAATCACGGCGGCGATCATCAGGATGATCACCAGGAAATCCTTAAGCTGCTCCAGGATCATCTGGATCAGAGATTTCTCTTTCCCTCCCTCCAGACGGTTGTGTCCGTATTTTTCAATACGTTTTTCGGCCTCTTCCTTAGTCAGACCGCAGGATACGTCCACCTGAAGCTCTTTGGCCGCATCTGACGGAGACTGGCTGAAAAATGGTTTCATACAGTTTTACCTCATTCCTTTCTTATGTTCTTTCCAGCTTTGGCTGGTTTTTTAGAGTGTAAAAAACCTGCAGGAGAAAACCCCACATAAATATTATTATATCAGATTGTCCGCAGGTTATAAATCATATAATTGAAAAATGTAGAAAATCTTTTCAAACGCTTCTTTTTGTTGTATTGTGAAAAGAAAGGAACAGTCCGGCAGCATCCAACCCGGACGGGAAAGGGAAATTAGAAAAGATGGAGCAGTTAAAAGCAATCGCGCATATCCGCACGGATTTTCCGGAAAAGTTCGGAATTCCCAGACAGAGCGGCCTGGTGGAAGAGCTGGAAGGAAAAGTAGTGTTTGAGCCTGAATTCCGGCATCCGGATGCGGTCCGGGGGCTGGAACAGTTCAGCCACATCTGGATTCTCTGGCAGTTTTCTGAGAATGAACGGGCGGGCTGGTCCGTTACAGTGCGGCCGCCGCGGCTGGGGGGAAACACAAGGATGGGGGTGTTCGCTACCCGTTCGCCCTTCCGTCCGAACGGCATCGGCCTTTCCTGCGTGCGGCTGAAGCGTGTGGAACTGACGGAGAAGGAGGGACCGGTTTTGACCGTGCTGGGGGCGGATCTGATGAACAATACGCCGATTCTTGACATTAAGCCCTACATCCCGTTGACGGACT
Source organism: Candidatus Eisenbergiella merdipullorum (assembly GCA_019118445.1). Classification (GTDB taxonomy): domain Bacteria; phylum Bacillota; class Clostridia; order Lachnospirales; family Lachnospiraceae; genus Eisenbergiella; species Eisenbergiella merdipullorum. Next base: position 4,479 of record DWYY01000018.1, read on the forward strand.
GTCATCCGGATGCCTCGGAGGGCTATACGAAGGAAACCAGAAAACATGCGCTTCAGGTGGAATTCCCCGAGGCGCTGCTTGCGCGGTATCCGGAGGAAAAGAGAAAGGCCGCAGAGGCGGTGCTCGCTCAGGATCCAAGGCCCGGCTACAGCAGTGATCCGGAGCGGATCTACGGTGTGACCTTTGCCGGATACGACATCAAATTCCGGGTGAAGGACGGGGTGCTTACGGTCTGCGGGCTGGAAGAGGTGCTCTGAATACGGAGAGTGGTGCACAAACGGCGTTCGGACCGAAGAATGGAGATGCCATTCTTTTATAAAATGCCGCTGATGCGGCGAAAGGAGAGGAAATGGAATACCGATACTGCGAGGATCGCAGCTGGGAGGACTTTTCCAGCGGGCGGGTGCTCCGCGGCGCCGGCGGGGCTCCGAATTTTCCGGTCCGTCTGGGATGCGAGCTGTACCGCAGGGCGCTTTCCCATTGTGAAAAAAAGGAAAAGATCCGGTTGTACGACTGCTGCTGCGGAGGCGGCTATCTGCTGACGGTTCTGGGACTTCTGAATCAGGAAACCATTTCCCGCATTTACGCAAGCGATATCGATGAGAGGGTGCTGGAAACGGCCAGAAAGAATCTTTCCCTGCTGAGCCGGGAGGGTATGGAGAAACGGATGGAAGAACTCCGGCAGCTTTTGTCTCTCTATGGGAAGCCCTCCCACGAACAGGCTGTGGCAAGCGCGGAGCGCCTTGCCGGGCTTCTGGAGCGGGAAATTCCCTGCACCGTGTTTCAGGCGGATGCGGGAAGACCATTGAATCCCGGAGAAGAGATCGATATCCTGATCACAGATGTTCCTTATGGAGAACTGACGGCGTGGGAAAGCCAGGAGAAAACGCCGGGTGAAGAGGCCCGGACGGAACAGGACGGAAAAGAGCCGGACGGCCTGAATCGTCTGATCCGGAATCTGACCGGGTGTTTCGGGGAGAAAACCCTGTTTGTCATCGTCACAGATAAGGGGCAGAAGCTGCGGATGGACGGGCTTACGGTTCTGGAAAAGGGAAATGTGGGGAAACGGAGATTTTATATCTTCCGAAAAAAGACGGCATGAGCTGTTCTTTATACAAATGCCATTTCAGCGGCATCAGATGAAGGAGGTTGTCATGGACAAAAGAACGAGGGTATTAAATGCGATGAACAAAAAAGAGGTGGACCATGTGCCAGTGGGCTTCTGGTTTCATTTCAGCGGGGAGGAGGCGGCGGGGGACGCCTGCGTACAGGCCCATCTGAACTACTACAGGGAGACGGACCTGGATTTTCTGAAGGTTATGTGCGACGGCTATTTCGCCTGGCC
>DWYY01000160.1 GCA_019118445.1 Candidatus Eisenbergiella merdipullorum
AAAATGCGCTCGATAGCGCATTTTTCAATCAGGATTTGCGCCGAAGCGTCGCAAATCCCGTTATCGCAGCGCCGAACTGGAGGTTCGGCGCGCGTGCCTCAGCGTAAAACGCTTCGGCATGGAGGAAAAAATGAGAGCAGAGTATCAGGGAATTGTGGACGATATGCTTCGTCTGGTGGAAAAGAAGCAGTTGAAGGACCGCAGCCTGTGGAAACTGGTGTCCGGACAGTTTGCGAAGACGCCGGATGATGCGGATCACGGCTGGAGGGGAGAATACTGGGGGAAGCTCATGCGGGGAGCCTGCATGACCTGGCAGTATACCCGGGACGAAGAGCTGTATGAGATTTTAACGGAAACGGTGAGGGATCTGCTGTCCTGCCAGGAGGAGGACGGCCGGATCTCCACCTACAGCCGGAAGGAGGAATTTCACGGCTGGGACCTCTGGTGCCGGAAATATGTGCTTCTCGGTCTGATCCATTTTTATGAGATCTGCCGGGACGAAGCGTTCCGGCATCAGGTTCTGGAGGCGGCGGGGCGGCATCTGGATCATATCATCCGCCATATCGGAAAGGAGCAGGGAAAGCTTTCCATCACGCAGGCTTCGGACAACTGGCTCGGGATCAACTCCAGCTCCATCCTGGAGCCGGTGGTGCGGCTGTATCTTTTGAAACCGGAGAAACGGTATCTGGATTTTGCCGACTACATCGTGGAAAACGGCGGGGCGGAGGGCTTTCCCATTTTTGAGGCCGCGTATGAGGATCAGCTCAGCCCGTATGAGTATCCGGTGACGAAGGCCTATGAGCTGATGTCCTGCTTTGAGGGCCTGCTTTTCTACGCGGAGGCCAGAAAAAGCGAAAAATGGAGACAGGCGGTGGTGCGCTTTGCGGACCGACTGCTGGAGACGGAGGCCACCGTTGTGGGAGGCTCCGGCTGTCGGCATGAGCTGTTCAATCATTCCGCGCTGATGCAGAGCGGGACGAAATACGACGGCCTGATGCTGGAAACCTGCGTCACGGTGACCTGGATGAAGCTGATGGAGCGGGTATACCGCCTGACCGGGGAGATGAAATATCTGGAAGAAGCGGAACGCTCTGCCTTCAACGCCCTTTACGGGGCGGTGAATACGGAAAACGCTGCCTGCGGGCCGGAGGCCGTGTTCGACGAGCCGTATTACCGGGAGGTTTATGACCGGGCGACCGGACGGCCTGTTGGACAGGAAGCGGCCCTGGCAGTTGGCAGACCGGCCGCCGGCGGTCCGGCCGGAAACAGCGGCGGACAGGGCCAGATGTTCGACAGCTACAGCCCTCTGATGGCAGGGATACGGGGACGCGCGGTGGGCGGCTTTAAGAGCATGAAGGGAAATACCGCATACTGCGGCTGCTGCATCGCCATCGGAGCGGCGGGCTGTGCGCTGGCGACGCTGATGGCGGCGAGAGACACCAGGGAAGGCGTGGAGATCGACCTCTGCCTGCCCGGAACGATTCGGACAGAGGTTCATGGCGTTCCCGTGGAGCTGAAGATGGAAAGCCCCTATCCAAAGCCGGGAGAGATCCTTCTGTCCGTGAAAGCGGAGAAGGAAACCGAATGGGAGCTGCGTCTGCGGATTCCGTCCTTTGTGGAGGAGGGAAGCATGCAGATCAACGAAGAGGAGCCGGAGAAAATACCGGATCAGGTGCGGCCGGGAAGCTTTGCTGCCATAAAGCGGCTGTGGAGGACGGGAGATGCCGTCCGTCTTTCCCTGAGCTGGGGGCTCCGATATGTTCACGGGATGGAGAATCCGGAGGATGAAGACAGCGCCCGGCAGACGGCGGTCCTGTACGGCCCGCTTACGCTGGCCAGGGACAGGAGGCTGGAGAAGGGCGCGCCGGAAGACATTCCCTGCCAGTGCCGCATGGAGGTGCCGTTTGGAGGGAAGGAAATACCGATGATCGATTACGCCTCCGCCGGAAAGACCTGGAGACAGGATTCCCGGATGGCGGTCTGGGTGACGGAACCGGGTTTTGCGGGAACATCCGGATGCAGTGATGATGCGCGATTTCCAGAGGAGGGATAACGGCAGATGGAAATCTCAGATATCAGCTTAAAGAACTTTGAAATATCAGGCAATGCTCAGATCCGCATGGAGGGGAGCGGTCTGAGCGTAACGGCCGGGGAACACGGCGGGATCCGCACACCCAAATGGAGGTCGCTTGCGGAAAAAGTGACGTTACGCATGTCCGGCAGGATGAGGAACGGTATTGCTTCATATTCTGTCCTTTCCATTGATGGACAGGGGAATGAAAACACGGTGCAGACAGAAGAAATTACTGCGGATGACAACGGGAGATTTTCAGTCCGCTGCAGTTTTGATCCGATCAGCCTTGCCGTCTATCAGAATGCGGCCTGCTTTCAGATCGCTGTAACCGCCGTTTCGTCAGGGATGGAGCTGGAGCTGGCTCAGTTTTCTCTGTCCGAAGAGACTCACAGTCAGATTCGCAAAACGGGAAATCGGAAACCGGAGCAAAAGGAAGGGCTGGTTCATTGGGATATTTCACGGACACCCCAGAAAATTTTGTTCGTGGGAAATTCTCTGCTCTTAGGGGTTCTGAATCAATATGGAATGTGCGCCAGTTCCCTGCAAAAGGACTACGCCTGGCTTGTCATGCAGGAAATCCGGAAGCATAACCCCAACTGCGCCTTTGAAAAGCTTCAGGGAAGCGGATGGGAACATGCGGAAAGCATGGAAGCGTTTGAAAACTGGTTTTGGAGGGAAGAAAACATTTATACGCACAGGCCGGCAGCGGAAAGCTTTACAAAGGATCTGACGCTGATCCTGATCCAGCTGACGGATAATGTAAATACGGAAAAGAAAATCAGAAATTTTGAAAAAACGCTGGATCCTTTTATCCGGTACATCAGGGAGCTTTCGCCCGGGGCGGCGATCCTCTGGATCCATGGCTGGTACAACCGGGAAAATACCTGCGACGTACTGGCGGAAGCATGTAACCGGTGGAAAATCGCAAGGATCGATATTTCAGACCTGAACGTTCCGGAAAATCAGGCGTATGCCGGACAGATGTGCGAAAACCCGGAAGGCGGGACGTTTCCCGCTCCGGACATCTGGCTGACGCATCCGGGAGACCGGGGAATGGAAAAAATCGCGGAAAGAATCCTGAAGGCTCTGGAATCAGACGAAAAGAATTAGATAAGGAAGAAATGCCCATGATTATTCATCTCAGTGATTATCAATACCTGTTTCAGAAAGATGACGCCACCCTGGCCGTTCAGGAAGCGCTTTATGTCTGCAGGAAACATCCGGGAAGCATATTGAAGCTTGGCGGCGGGCAGCTTCATTTCCATCCCCGGTATGCCTTTCAGAAGGAATACTATATTTCCAACAATGATTACAGCAGAAAATCCATCATCTTTCCGTTGATCGGTATGCAGGATCTGACGATAGACGGAGAGGGAGCGGAACTTCTTTTTCACGGGGAAGTGCTCCCTTTTGTGCTGGATCACAGTGAAAATATCGAATTGAAAAATTTTACCATGGACTACCCGCGTCCTTTTTTCTTCCAGGCACAGGTTATCTCAGCCTCCGAAAAAAGAATCGAATTGCGCTATGATCCTGGAGAATTTGCAGTTTCAATAAAAGACGGAAAATTTGTCTTTTTCAGTGAGGAAGACGGATGGAGCGTGACGAGAGACAGGGTGCTGTGCTGTGAATTTGATCAGGAAACAGGGATGCCGTCCGCTTTTATCCCGCCCTATTTTGCCTGCCTGAAACAGGAGCGTGATACGTCTTTCCTGAGCCACATGTACCGTTATCTTATCGCCAGCCAGACCGCGGAAAACCGGATATGCCTGGAAGGGGAATTCGGCCATCTGCATCAGGTGGGAAATGAATGGGTATGTACCTTTTCTGATCGGAAAAATCCCGGGATTTTCTGCAACAGAACAAAAGACATCATGCTTCGGGACATTACAGTATATGCGGCGGCTTCCATGGGGGTGATCTGTCAGCTCTGTGAAAATATTACGTTGTATCACTTCAATACACAGCCCCGCAAAGGCTCCGGAAGATTTCTGTCCGTAAACGCGGACGCCACTCACTTTGTAAACTGTCAGGGTTTTGTCCGGTATGAGGGCTGTACCTTCGTGAATATGTTGGATGATGCAGGGAACATTCATGGAAATTATCTGAGATGCGCTTCCGTAATCAATGAACATACCCTGCTTCTTACATTCGGACATCCGCAGCAGAAAGGGGTAAATCTCTTTGATCCGGGAGACCGGGTTCATCTGATCGACAGCAGAGATATGTCCAATGCGGCTGCGCTCACCGTAAAGAGCGCGGAACTGCTCTCTCCGGATTATCTCCGGCTGGAGCTGGAAGAAGAGCTGCCAACGCTCCGGGAGCATATCCTGGAAGGGCATGCTCTGGAGAAAGAACCGGAAAGATATGCGGTAGAGAATTTTACCAAAATGCCGGAACTGTATATTCATAACTGTATCTGCGGCGCAAACCGTCCCAGAGGATTTCTCCCGGCCACCTGGAGGAAAACGGTCATTACGAATAATACTTTCTACAATATGCATTGCGCCCTTCATTTTACGGGCGACTGCACGGACTGGTTTGAAAGCGGGCCGGCCGGAAATGTCATTGTGAGCAAAAACAATTTTAAGAATGCGGCTTATGCCGGCGGGGCTGCCATTTCAGTCAGCCCGCATATCGAAGACCGGGATGCAGTGTATCACAGAAATATCATCATTGAGGATAATACCTTTGAGATGCATGAGGAAAGGTTCTTATATGCGGCCAATGTGGAAAATCTGATCTTCCGCAAGAACCATTTTCTGGAAAATCCGGCTCTGCCTGCGCATGGAAAGCTGGGTACGGACGGCGTTCAGCTTGGGGAAGGCTGCAGGAATATTGAAATTGAACCGGTTTAAATAAACTCCCCCTCATGCTTTTTGAAAATCCGGAGCCGTTTCCGCCATACAGAATCGTAACCGGTTCAAAGTCCAGCATCCTCAGACGGCGCCGCCTGGAGGCGCCGTTTGGAGGGAAGAAAATACCGATGATCGATTACGCCTCCGCCGGAAAGACCTGGAGACAGGATTCCCGGATGGCGGTCTGGGCGACGGAACCGGGAATCCCTCCATTTTAGGAAACTTTGATTTTAGAAAACCTTAATTTCAGAACATTTCAAATGACCGTTACCCGTTGTGAAAAGGCCGATGCAGCCGGTATCACAGCAGTTTTCTTCATCCTCAAAAAACAGCGGCGCTTCCCCGTTGATCTGCGCCCGGATGGAGCTTCCCTCCACGGTGATCCTGAGAGAAAACCTGTCACCGGGCTCCCAGGAGAAGGGGATGCTCTTTAAGCGCCGCCAGCCGTTTTCGTTTTTCAGGAGGGCTGCGCCGCCCTCGCAGAGGCCGAACGCATATCCCCGCATGGCGCCCTGCGCCCGGAACAGGATATAGTGGCCGGAGCCGGATAAGGGGGTGATCTCCGCTTCCACGGTATAATCCTTCCACAGGACGTCTCCGGTGAAAGCGGCGGAATCCCCAGCGCCGGTCAGATGAAGCTCTCCGTTTTCCAGAAACAGGATCCCCTTCCATCTGGTAAACTGGGAGATCTCAAAATGCGGGCCGGGATGCGTCCCGATGCGCCAGTCCTCCAGATTTTCCCGCTCGAAACGGATTTCATAGTCCGGCGTACCCGTCCAGTAAAAATCATCCAGAAAGAACCGGATCTCTCCGGCCGCAGTCCGGTCCAGAGACAGCCCCGCTTCGTCGATCAGGGCAAGCCCCCGGTCGGCCGGAATCTTCCAGACCAGCTCATGCCACTTCCCGGCGGAAAGAGAGACGGAATCGCTTTTTTGCAGGATGCCCTGCCTGCTGTCTCTGACAAAGAGAGAAACAGCGGTTCCCTCCTGCTCGGACAGGAAGGCGAGACGGAGCGTCTGGCCGGGATACAGGATGGGAGAAAAGGCGGGATCGTAGCGGCTGTCGCTGAAATCCGACGGAAAATAGTAGGTTTTCTGATAGATTTCGCCCTGCAGCCCATTCCCGGAAGTACCGGCAATACACAGGGAACCCGTACCGCTGAAGGCTTTTTTGCGGGTATGGCTGACGGAAAGAGCGCCGGGGCCGGAAACTCTGGCACGCATGGCCTGGATGGAACCGGGATATTCAAAATGCTTCAGGCGCTGCGGCTGATGGATCAGGCTGTGCAGCGGTTCAGGCGCGTTTTCGCCGGTGATTTTCTCGACCTGCCGGAGCAGAAGGTCCGTGATCTGCGCGTTATCCTGCATATTAAGGCTTCCCAGGGTTCCGGAGCAGATCATGAGATCCTGAATGGGAGAAAGCCATTTTTCGTAGCTGATGGCCGCAGTGCCGCCCCGTACCCCTATGATGGCCGCGATATTTCCCACATTGCAGTCGGTATCCCATCCGCACATGGTCCCGATGTTCAGCGTCCGGTCATAGTCGCCTTTCCCGTACAGCAATGCGAGGATGATGACGGCCGCGTTGGGAATGATATGGCAGTTGCCGGGATATCTGTCATATCCCCAGTTTTCCAGAACATACCGAAAGCACTGCTCCCAGTGATCCGGATTTTCCTGATGATACTGCATGACGGCCCGGACGACCCTTGCGTATTCGCAGTCTGCGGGGATAAAACGCAGGGCTTTTTTCAGGATCTCTTCCACATCGTTTTCTTCATAGGCAATGCTGATGCAGCAGGCGATGAAGATTCCGCCGTATACGGCATTTCCGTCATGGGTGACGCGGGCGGCCTTCTCCGCGAGAACAGCGGCCTTTTCGGGGGCTCCGGGACAGACCAGCCCCCAGACGTCAATAAAGATCTGGCCGCCAATCTGCTCCGCCACAGTGCTTCCATTCTGAAGGATGGAGCCGCTTGCGAGAGCGGCAATGCCGTTCATAAGATTGAGATAGGCGGTGTGCTCGGTGGAGATCCCATATCCTCCCCACCAGAAAAAGCCGTGCTCATAGGGGGAGGCGTTCATCATCTCATGCGCGATGTCCTGAGAGGTCAGCTCCTCCGGCGCGGACAGCCGGTCCAGCGCCCGGATCAGAAACACGGGCACGTTCGTATCGTCGTCAGCGGCAAAATTCCGATAGGATTCCACATAGCCGTCGATTTCACCGTATACCTTCCGGATCTCGGCAAAGCTCCAGCCCTCGACGGGAGCGCCGAGACGCACCCCGACCGCCTTGCTGATCCAGCCGGCGTACAGCTTGTCTATGATCTCCGGCGTGATTGATTTTGGTTTCATGATTTTTTTCCTTTCCCCTTTTTATGAAAACTCCCCCTCATGCTTTTTGAAAAATTCATAGTACGCCCGGACGTTTTCCAGCTCATACCAGCGCTTTACGTCAACGGGCTCCTCGTCCAGATCATAGATTTTGGCCCCTTTCATGGACAGCAGGAAGGGGGAGTGAGTGGCGATGATGAACTGACAGCCGTAGAAGCGCATGGATTCCTCGAGAAATTTCAGAAGCTCCTGCTGCTTTTCGGGAGAAAGGCTGTTTTCCGGCTCGTCCAGCAGATACAGGCCGTTGTCCTGT
>DWYY01000161.1 GCA_019118445.1 Candidatus Eisenbergiella merdipullorum
CAATCTCTTAAACAGCCATTGACATATATCGGATATCTATATATACTTATATATAGATATCCGATATATGAAAGGAGAAAAATCATGCCGATTGACAGAAGTCTGATTTCAGGAAACACTTCCATGCTCCTGCTTCGCCTGCTGGAGGAGAAGGATATGTATGGTTATGAGATGATCGAGGAGCTGGAAGGCCGTTCCAATCATGTTTTCAGCCTGAAAGCCGGGACGCTGTATCCGCTGCTGCATTCCCTGGAGGAGAAGAATTATCTCCGCTCCTATGAGAACGAAGTAAACGGAAAGGTGCGGAAATATTACAGCATTACGAAAGACGGAAGGAAGTATCTGAAAAACAGGAAACAGGAATGGCAGGAATATACATCCGCCGTCGCGAACGTGCTGGATGCACAGGGATAATCGTAGAAGAAGTGGAACGCAGCAGGTTAATGCTGCCTGATGCGGTATGGAGGAGATCATGAAAAACAGAGAAGAATTCATAAAGCTTCTGTCGGAGCAGATCCGGTGCAAAAGGGCAAGAGAGGATGTGATCCGGGAGATTGAGGCGCATATTTCCGATCAGGCGCAGGAATATGAGGCAGAAGGAATGGAACCGGAGAAGGCGATGGAAGAAGCGGTGGAACAGATGGGGGATCCGGTGGCAGTGGGCGTAGAACTGGACCGCATCCATCGGCCGCGCATGGACTGGGGGATGGTCGCGATGGCTGTTCTGTTCAGCCTGGGCGGGCTGGCCGTCCAGTGCGGGATCGGGCTGATGGCTGTCGGAAGCGCGGCGTTTGAAAGGCAGTGTCTGTTTATAGGAATCGGCTTCTGCCTCATGCTAGGCATCTGTTTTCTGGATTACAGCTTTATCGGAAAATACGCGAAGCCGCTTTATCTGCTGTTCGCGGCCGGGATAGTTTTCTATATCGCACAGTTTTCCGATATGGTGAACGGTATGCACAGAGGAATGATACTGCCCATGTATCTTTTTGCGCCGCTTTACGCGGGTATCCTGTATCAATACCGGAAAACTGGGTATGCAGGGCTTCTGAAGAGCATCGCTTTCCTGCTGATCCCTCTGTGGATCGCATGGCGGGGGATCCCCTCCGTCGTAACGGCCTTCTGTCTGTTTGTGATCTGCGGCGGGATGTTGGTGATGGTGGTCGCTAAGGGGTGGTTTTCTGAAAACAGAAAACAGACGCTTCTCTTTCTGCTGCTGGTCGGTATACTCCTGCCAGTTGCAGGGATCGCGGCAGGGTATGTATTCTGGCTGGCGGATTACCAGAAAATGAGAGTGCTCGCATTTCTGGCTCCGGAGGCTTACAGCGATGGGGCCGGGTATATTTACCGGATCATCGGCGAAACTCTGAACCACGCAGACTGGGTGGGAGGCTCAGAATATGCGAAAACGATGTGGGAGGGAGGGCTCCCGGAAGAATTTATCCTTCTGGGGCTGGTGTCATTTTATGGAATTGCTGTAGGTTTCCTTGCGGTTTTTGCCCTGGCGGCATTGGTGATCTATGCTTTTTTGATTTCACTCAACCAGAAAAATCAGCTCGGGCTGATGGTCGGCATGGGATGTACGCTCATTCTCGGCGTGCAGGTTGTGCTCGGGACAGCGGTGAATTTCGGCTGCCTGCCTGATACGATCGTGGTCCTTCCGTTTCTGACCGGCGGCGGGTCGGTAACAGTGACTTATTCTATCTTCATCGGCCTTCTGCTGAGCGTTTCCCGGAACCGGGATGTGCTTTCCGACAGGCTTTACCGTCCCGGATGGCAGGGGCGCATCATGAGAGTGGAAAGCCTGAAAAAAATGAAGGACTGAAGGTTTCCTGTCAGGCTGAAGGAAACGGTGGGAAGATCATAAAAAAACGCATCCTGTTCTTCCGGCTGGAAAGTTTTCCGGCATGGACAAAAACCTTCCGGTTATTATATAATGTTCATGGAACCGGTGGAAGCCTCAGGGAAATATTTGCCGGGGGGATTTCCCGCACACAGGATGAGGAAAAACGAATGAGAAAACATTGGAAAGCAGCAGCCCTGACCATGGCCTGCCTTTTGGCGCTTGCCGGGTGTGAAAAAGAAACGACAGAGGTACTGGAGACTGTGACGCAGACTGTGGAGACGGAAACGGAAACCCAGACACAGGCCGCGGCGGAGACAGAGACCGAAACGGAAACCGGGGAAGAGACCCTTTCCGTGATCGGTGAACGGGAAACGGTGGACGGACAGATGCAGAGCTATCTGACCGGCGAATGGAAGGACGAAGCGGTCGTCACCAGAAGGCCGATCGCGGTCATGATCCCGAATAATGAACAGGCCATGCCGCAATACGGACTCGCTTCCGCGAGCATCATCTATGAGGCTCCCGTTGAGGGCAGGATCACCCGCCTGATGGGGATTTTTGAGGATTTTGACGACCTGGATCACATCGGCCCCGTGAGAAGCAGCAGGGATTATTTTGTATACACCGCCATGGGGTATGAGGCCATTTACTGTAACTGGGGGCTTGCGAGACCTTATGTGGAGGAGCTGATCAACAGCGATGCTGTGCAGAATATCAGCGCAGGCGTCGAAGGCATCCATAATCCGGCGGATGAAGCATTCGGAAGGATCAGCCGCCCCGGCTACGCCAAGGAATTTACGGGCTATCTTTTCATTGATGGTCTGAAAGAGGCAGTGGACCGTCTCGGCTATGACTGGGAGTATGATGCGGATTTTGTGCCTCAGCTCACTTTCGCCGCGGACGGCGTCCGGGCGGAATATGAGGACGCCCAGGATGTCACCGTGATCCGTCCCGGCGGGACCGAAAGTAATTCCGGCGGCTACGGCGCGTACGATCCTTGGTTTGAATACGACAGTGACGATCATCTTTACTACCGTTTCCAGGACGGAGAGGCGCAGATCGACGAGCGGACAGGGGAACAGCTCGCCGTTTCCAACGTGATCTTGCAGTACTGCCACGGAGAGGTGCGGGACAGCCATGATTACCTAGCCTTCGGTGTGCATGGTGTGGGAACCGCCCTGGTTTTCACGGATGGGAAGGTGATCCCTGCATCCTGGTCCCGCATGGAGGGAGACGGCGTGCCGCCTAAGTTCTACGATGCAGACGGGAACGAGATCATTTTCAATCAGGGAAAAACCTGGATCTGCAACATCTGGGAGGAATATTCTGAATTCGTGGAATTTGAGTGATCCTGTACGGAGATGGCCTGCGAAAGCGGGCGCGTAAGAGACAGGAAGAAGGGGGCATCTGCCGGCAGATGGCCTGAAGAGGCAGTACATGGGAAAGGAAGCGGACAGCTTGCACGAGCTTGGGATTTTAATGCAGATCATAAAGACCGTGGAAAAATTCGCGGCGGAAAACCAGGTGGGAAAAATAGAAAAACTGGTCCTGCAGGTCGGCGAGATTTCTTCCGTGATCCCGGAATATATGCAGAAGGTGTATCCGGCTGCAGTGGAGGATACGCTTCTTGAGGACGCGCAGCTTGAGATTGAGATCCTGCCTGCTAATGCGGAATGCAGGGACTGCGGGAGCATTTTTCACGCCACTGTGACCGGAGGCGTCTGTCCGGACTGCGGCAGCAGGAACATGCATCTGATCAGCGGCAGGGATTTTTTCATAAAGGAGATCGTATGCAGCAGTTAGGCGCGGGCAAGGCGCTCCAGACAGCCCTGATACGCCTGCGGCGTGATATAAAAAACTACCGTTTTGCGGCGGCGGCCCTTCTGATCTATGCGGCGGCGGCAACGCTCCTTTTCGGAACCATCTGCCCGCTTGCGGCCCTGACGGGTTTTCCCTGCCCGGGCTGCGGGAGCACAAGGGCGCTGTTTTTCGTTCTGACAGGACGCTTAGGCGCGGCGTTTCGGTACAGCCCCTGCATTTATCTGTGGATCCTGCTGGCGGCCTATGTGGGCTGGCAGCGGTATGTCCGGGGCAGGAGGGCGGCGGGGGCGCTTGCCATGGCGGGCGGGATTTCCGCTGTGATGATACTGGTCTATCTTTATCGGATGGCTGTAGATTTTCCCGGAAGTCCGCCCATGAACTATCGGGAAAACAATGTGCTTGCCGGAATATTTCCATTTTACGATGAATTGATGAGACGGCTGCTGTCCTTGTAAATACGCGGTACACGCCATTTTGAAAAAGCGCCGTCCGGAAGAACGGGTATGATAAAAACGAAAATTAACAGGATATGACAGACAAAGGAGGATGATTTCATGGACGACAGAGAATGGCAGACAGAGGACGGGAATGGGAAGGAAGGAAACGGCGGAGAAAACGGCGACAGTTTTTTCCGGAATGATGATGGTTGGTGGAAAGAGACAAATTCTTCGGAGGGAAATGACCCTTCGCAGAGTCATTCCGCAGACGGTCAGAATCACGCGGAACAGAGCCGGAACCAATATGCGGACCAGGATCCCGGTCAAAACCAGGGCAGCGATCCGTATCAGAGCGGAGGCCAGTATCAAGGGGGAGGCCAATCTCAGGGGGGAGGCCAGTATCAGAATGCCGGCCAGTATCAGAATGCCGGCCAGTACCAGAATGCCGGCCAGTACCAGAATGCCGGACAATACCAGAACGGCAGTCAATATCAGAACGGAAATCAGGGATATTTCCCGCACAGTCCTTACCAGGGCGCGCCGCTCCGTCCGGATGGCCGGGTGGACGGGCCGGAGGATCCGGTCAAGGTGTCCGAGTGGCTTCTTACCATGCTCGTGCTCGCCATTCCCTGCGTGAACCTGATCATGCTTTTCGTGTGGGGCTTCGGCGGCTCGGAGAAACGCAGCAAATCCAATTACTGCAAAGCGTCCCTGATCTGGATGGCGATCTGCTGCGGCATCCTCGTTCTTTTTTACATTGTTGTTATCGCGGGAGTCGTTGCCGGGATGAGCTGAAGATATCGAAAATGCAGGAAAGCCGGGGCAAAATACTCCGGCTTTGCCAATGAAAGGAAAAATCCCGTCTGCAACCGGCAAGGTCAGCGCACCCATCTGCCGGAAGCCCCGCAGGGGAGGATCAGTCCGGTCTGCGTAACAGGAAGGCCGATCTCTCCGGCTTCCACCTGTCCTCCGAACCCGGGAGTGATGCACAGATTCATCATGTAGGACAGCACGGCGGGCTGCAGGCCTGTGGTGTAGGAATTGATGAGAAAGAATCTGGCATCTTTGGAAAGAAGCTGTGTACACAGACGGACAAAAGGGAAAATGCTGTCCTCAATTTTCCAGATTTCACCCTTCGGACCTCTTCCATAGGAAGGAGGATCCATGATGATGCCGTCGTAGGTATTTCCGCGCCGGATTTCCCGTTCCACAAACTTGACGCAGTCATCCACCAGCCAGCGGATGGGAGCGCCGCCCAGCCCGGAAGCGGCGGCATTTTCCTTCGCCCAGGTCACCATTCCCTTTGACGCGTCCACATGGGTGACGCTGGCCCCGGCAGCCGCTGCGCTCAACGTAGCTCCGCCCGTATAGGCGAAAAGGTTGAGCACCTTTAACGGACGTCCCGCACCGGCGATGATTTCCGAGAACCAGTCCCAGTTGACCGCCTGTTCCGGAAACAGGCCCGTATGCTTGAAGCTGAACGGCTTGAGCCGGAAGGTGAGATTTCGGTAATGAATGCTCCATTCCTGCGGCAGGTCAAAAAATTCCCATTCTCCGCCGCCGCGGCTGCTTCTGTGGTAGTGGCCGTTTGGCTTTTTCCAGCCATGGTGCTTTCTGTCCGATTCCCAGATCACCTGCGGGTCCGGCCGCACCAGCAGATATTTTCCCCACCGTTCCAGCTTCTCTCCGCTGCCCGTATCGATCACTTCATAATCCTTCCAGTTATCGGCTGTCCACATAATTTTACTCCGTTTCTGTTCTTTTCATATGTTGTCCGCTATCACTATACACTGTCGGCTTCCGCTTTGCAACCGAAAGTACCTGTTGCCTGAATTGAGAATCTGTTGTACGATTCTGGAAAAGATTTCTGCAGAGTGCGGTGACAGCGCCTATGTTGCGACAGAAGATAATGGAGAGATGATAGGATTTTTCTGCTATTCTGTCAATGTGGAAAACAATGTTGGATTTCTTAAATTTGTCATTGTAGATGCAAAAAAACACGGCGCAGGATATGGACAAAAGATGCTGAAGCTGGCACTGTGCTATGCGTTTGAGATCACAGGCGCTGAAACGGTGCAGTTGAATGTATTTGCGGAAAATGAAATTGCCATCCGCTGTTATGAGAAAGCCGGATTTGCCAAACAGAGCATGGAAGAGAATGCATTCGTATATAAAAAGGAGCGGTGGGGCAGATGCAGAATGGGAACCTTCCGGGAGCGGAACCCGGAAAATAAGGGAGGCTGATCGCTTCAGCCTCTCCCTATTCTTTTTTTATTTTCGCATGCATTCATGGATGAAATGCATCGCCATCCCCTCCATTCGTCTATCCCCATTTTCCGAAAAGCCGTGTCCCTCGTTTTGGAAGATTTCAAGCCGGGCGTTGGGATACCGGGTGGCCGCCCATTCGCTGTAGGAAAGTGGAACCACATCATCATCCGTACCATGCATGATCAGAACATCCTTCGGAAAGCCTCCAATCTCTCCATGGATGGAAAAGTCATGAATGGACTCGAAAAATACGCGACCAAGCGGCATACCCCACAGTTCCTGTGTATCGGGAATTTCCTCACGCGTGGGAAACCGTTTTTTCCAGTCATCAGCGATGCAAAATGCAGGATAAAGCAGGATCAGTCCACGAATGTCTCTGCTGCGTTCTTCCGCCGCCAGCGCGGAGACCATGCCCCCCTGACTGGCGCCGAACAGATAGATGTTCTCCTGATCCGTGCAGTCCCATGATCTCACTTCCTCCAGAACAGCATACAGATCCTCTTTTTCGGTGAAAAGCGTCATTTCCGTTGTGGCAAATCCGCTCTGATCCCTGAGGCTTCCACCGCAAAAGGTAAAGCAGACGGCTCCGATTCCATTTTCCGCAAAATACGCGGCAGAAGTATCAAAGTCTGTTTTACAGCCATTATAGCCATGGCTGAAGAGGATGACCGGGAACCTGTGAGCGCCTTCCGGCCTGTA
>DWYY01000162.1 GCA_019118445.1 Candidatus Eisenbergiella merdipullorum
GTTCATGTTCCGGTTCGGCGCGGAAAAAGGGCGGATTGCCTATTTTGCCGTGATCATTCTGCTCTGCGGCGGGAGCGCCGCATTCGGGAGCATCCAGGTACCCGGCGGAGAAAATCTCCCCGGAGCCGGAACCTTCATACCCCAGGCAGGCGTTTCCCTTCTTTTGGCGGCTCTGGCGCTCCTGATTTACGCGGTTTCCTGGAAGCTGTCTATTGTCTTTTATGAGAAAAAAGAGCTGTAACAGTTTACTGCGGCTGATAAATGGGATAGCGGTACCGATCTGCATCCGTGATTTCCCGCATGACCCGGCAGGGAACGCCGAAGGCGACCACCCCTGCCGGGATGTCTTTCGTAACCACGCTGCCTGCCCCGATGACGGAGTTGTCCCCGATGGTAACGCCGGCCAGAATGGTGGAACCCGCTCCGATCCACACGTTATTTCCAATGCTGACCGGCTTTGCCACCTCCATGCCTGCCTTGCGCTGTTCCGGATCAATCGCATGCTCCGCGGTGGTGATGCAGCAGTTGGGAGCGATGAACACATGATCGCCAAACCGAACCTCGGCCCCGTCCGTGATCACAAGATTGTGGTTGGCGTAAAAGAAATCCCCCACAAAAATATGATAGCCGTAATCACACCAGAAGGGCGGGGTAAATACCACATTTTCGCCCATGCCTCCCAGCAGATCTTCCAGGATTTTCTGCTGACCATCCCGGTCATTGGGACTGAGCCGGTTAAACTGATGGCATTTCTCCTTGCAATTTCTGATTTCCTCTTCCAGTTTGGGATTGTAGCATGCCTGAAACAGGCAGTTAAGTGGAATTTCAGGTCTGTTTTTATTCATAACTTTTTCTCCCTGTCGTATTTTCTGCCCTCTGTGAGGGAACCTGTCATCCTGATGCGCGGGAACGGGGCGGGGATCATAACTTTCATAACCGGGCTGCGGGCCGACATTTACGTGTTCAAAATGGATCGGAAGTCCGGCGGAATGATAAAAGCTTTTCCCGTTCTGGACCTGAAAATGCAGATGCGGTTCCGTGCTGTTGCCGGAATTACCGCAGTGGGCAATCGGCTCTCCCCGTCTGACGCGCTGTCCTTTTTTTACCTGAATGCTGCCCGGCATCAGATGCGCAAGCAGGGAATATTCCTGCCCGCAGTCAGCGGGAGAGAACTCCGTGTTGTTCAGGTCCGTATGACGAAGCAGCACATAATTTCCACGGATATCCCGGATCAGGGGATCGGTTTTTCCGCTGAAGATTTTGCTGTCCTCACAGTCTGTACGAATTTCTTCCACCACACCGTCTGCAGGCGAAAGCACCGTTCTGCCATAGCAGTAATAGCTGTCACAGTTGGAGAAATTCCCCCGGCAGCTTTTTCCGGAATCATCCAGAATGAGAAAATCATATGCATATCTCTGGGAATTGATGTCCCAGGAGTGAGAAGCTTCCCGGCTCACCCCGCCGTTGACAATGGTCCAGGCTCCCTCGAAAGGCAGGGAATAGGTAATCTTCGGTAAAAAGTTGTCCTTATCCGGCATCGGTCGGTTTTTACAGGAACAGATCACGATTCCGGCAAGCTGCCGCAGGCTTTGCAGAAAAATTGGAAACGACAGGGCAATTTCCAGAATCCCAAACAGCCAGAAAAGCCACATCCATTTCCAGACAGGCTGTTCAGACAGAAACATGGGAAGACCGAGAAGACCAAGCCATTTCAGTCTGGAGGACCAGCGGAGCAGTGTTCTCATTCCTTTCACCTTTCTTCCCGAAGCGGGAAGCCTTTTTCAATTTTCTTTTCAGAGCAGGAAGCCTTTCTCTGGTCCTACTATAGCAAAATTCCTTCTTTGGCACAAACGTTTTCCGCCCGTTTCTGTCATTTTCTTCTCCGGACTCATATCATAAAGATAGAAAGAATTGTTCGAAGCGCAGGGAGAAAAAAATGATCAGACTTCTCACAGACAGCATGCTGAAATTTCTCACGAAACAGCCGGCGGCAAGCGCGGATGTGAAGGGTTCGGAAAAATATCCGGACATCCGGGGCCTTGTGGCCTTTTACCCGTTCGAGAACGGGACGGTGGTGCTGGCGGATATCTGCGGCCTGCCGCAGACGGAAGAACCGTGCGGAACCGGCTTCTTCGGCTTCCATATCCATGAAGGAGCATCCTGCAGCGGGACGGCGGCGGAGCCCTTTGCCGATGCGAAAGGACATTACAATCCTGTCTCCTGTCCCCATCCGGCGCACGCCGGAGATATGCCCGTTCTGGAGTCGGCCGGTGGAAAGGCCTGGCTGGCCTTCTATACGGAACGGTTCCTGCCGCAGGAGCTTCCCGGCAAAACGGTCATCATCCATTCCATGCCCGACGATTACCGCAGCCAGCCTGCCGGAGACGCGGGAGAGAGGATCGCCTGCGGCATGATACGATGAGCAATTCGCTTCCGGGATTTACAATCGAAGAAACGGTAGTGTATAATAGACAGGAAATTCAAGAAGGATATGGAATACAGGATGACAGAACAGCATACAAAACAGGAACGACTGAATAAATACCTGGCCGACTGCGGGATCTGTTCCCGCAGGGAGGCCGACCGGATGATCGAAGCCGGGCGGGTGACGGTGAACGGACGGCCGGCGGACATGGGCGAGCGTGTAGGGGCTTCCGACGAGGTGGCGGTAGATGGCCGTCCTCTGGAACGAAAAGATAAAAA